>JBIIQM010000067.1:0-17881 GCA_044342075.1 Pirellulales bacterium | reverse complement strand
TCTGCACCCACTGCGCGCGGCTGCCGCTCGTGCCTTCGCCCGGCACGCCCACGAGGCTGCGATTGAGCGACGTGCCGTCCGATTCGATCACGCCCTCGGCGTGGGCGCCGGTCGAATCGTAGACCGATGTGCGGATGACGCCGTCGCCGCGGTCGGCGTGGATGATCTCGATCGCCTCGACCGGTGCGCCCGACTTCGGCGCGAGCCTCACGCGACCGACGATCGCCCGGCCGCCGATCGCCTTCTCGTAGACCGCATCGATCGTCGTGCCGGCCTTGGCATCGGTCGCCTGCCAGGCGCCGACGAGCCAATTCATGTCGTCGAGTGCCGCAGCATGGCTCTGCGCCACGTTCGACTCGACGATGCGCCACGCCCCCTGCTCGAGCGCCCGCAGGCTCTCGAAGCGTGATTCGACCGGCTTTTCGCCAGGCTTGCGGGTAAACGCGATCACGCCCCGCACGCGGGCGAGCGATGCCGTCAGGGCCTCCACATCGGTCACCTTGATCTGCATGGCAGCCTGGGCATGTCGGTCGAGCCAGCCGCGGATCGAGGCCACGATGGCGTCGCGGCCGGCGACGCGGGAGCCCCCCTCGACGAGTTCGGCTCGTTCCACCCATTGGCCGGCAAGCGCGGCGTAGTCGCGCTTGTTGTAAGCGGCCGCATAGTCCGCCGACGCCTTCACCACCGCCTCCCGCACCGCCACGTCTTCTTCGCCTGCCTTGGCACCGGTGCACGCCAGACCGAAGACCGCCGCGATGATCATGCCGCCGACGAACCGACTCATGTGAACCTCGTGGAAAAACCTCTCGTGCCCGAAGCCTGCTGCCCGGGGCTCAGCCGACAGCATACGGTTCGGCTGCAGTTCGTGCAGTAATCGGGTCGTGCGGAGAATGCGGCCGAGGCCCACCACGACGAGGGGGGTGGCTCGTCGTGCCGTCGCCGCGGCCTCGGTTCCGGGCGTGCGGAATATGACAATCCGAAGCGTGATCGGCTGGTCTGCAAACATTCCGCCACCAACCGCCCGATTGGACAAAAAGGTGTCAGGACTCTTTTCCGGTCTGAGACTGGAAAAGAGTCCTGACACCTTTTTGCCACGTAGGAGAAAGGAAAGATGCGCGCCACGAAGATCCTGCTGCTCACCCTCACCATTCTCAGCCTGCCAATGGAAGCGGCGCTGCCTGTCGCCGAAGCGGCTCAGACCGGCTTCGACCCACGGATCATCGCGATCGGCGAAGCTCGTGACCAAATCAAAAGCAAGCCGATCGAGCAGCGGCCCTACCGACCACTCCACGTCTACGGCAACACGGTCCGACGTCGCCATTCGCGGGCGTACGCAGCTCCGCGGTAACGGTAAGCAGACCGCTTGCAAAGTAGACCGCTTGCTCCGCAAGCGGATCGGGATCCGCTTCGGGACGAAGCGGTCTACGTGCGACAGGCTGAAGCCTGTCCTACTTTCCGCCGATTGCCTCGCGGTGGCTCCAGGACCGGATCGACGCGGCAGAGGCCGTGCACGCGGTATTCGCGGCCGCTCGAGAGCTCGTAGCACTGATACCGGCTCCGCAGCCGCCGGTGCAGCCGGAAGACCAGGCCGTTGTCGACGCGAAACACCGCGCCCGCCTCGAGCTCCTCGAGCCGGGGCCGGTCGTCCGTTCCGCGGTCGTAGCGGGCGAGCGCGAGCATGAGCCCCCGGTCGCTGCACGACGCGGCGGCGGGGTTTTGCATATACGCCGCCAGCGCCGCCGTGATGTCGTCCGGCAGCATGCCGCCGGCCACGGCGGGCTCGAGAATCTTCGCGAATTCCCGCTTCCACTCCCGGCCGTGCGGCGGATAGCGACGCACGCGAAACCGGAGCTTCTCCCAGGTGGTGACGTGCGCGATCTCGTGCAGCAGCGTCGTCAGGAAGGCGTAGGGGTTGAGGTTTTCGTTGACGGTGATGCGGTGATGCCGAATGCCGCGACCGGGCGGCCGGTGATCGCCGAGCTTGCTGCGGCGCGGGCGGCTCAACCGCACCGTCACCCGATGCCCGGCGATGAGCGGCGCCACGTGCGGGAGCAGCCCCGCCGGCAGCCGTGCAGCCCAGTCGTCCCTGACCGGTTCGTCATTCATGACGCGTGCCCTATGCCCGCCTGCGCGAGAGCATGAATTCGTTCCCCTCCGGATCGACGCACATGGCCAGGTGCGGCGGCTCGCCATTCTCGGGCTCCGGCTCGCGAAGCAGCCCGCCCCCTGCGGCGGCCACCTCCCGCGCCCCGGCGATCACGTCGGGCACCTGAAAGCTCAGGCCCGTCCAGGTCCGCCGGCCCTCGCCCCCGGAGTGGATGCCGATCACGGCCCCGAGAATCTCCACTTCGGCGATCACGCTGTTTTGCCTGATGACGCGGCCTCCGAAGAGGTCCCGATAGAACCGGACGGCCCGCTCCATATCGACCGCCCAGATGATGTATTTCACGCGCTCGACGTTCATGGCAACCACTATAGGCTATAGGCGATCCGCTCCGATCCGGCCCGCCGCGGTTGCCGATCCGCCGATCATTTACGACAATCCGGTCGCGGTCTCGCCGCCCCGGGTCAGGCGGTTCGGGGAATGGCTGAGACGCTTGGATGCGGTGGACAAGCGGATGCTGACGTTCGACGATTTCGATGCCTGGGCCGACGCGATCCAGGGGGGAGATCTCCGGCTGGCCTGCGACAGGGTCGAGGAACGCCGCTGGCAGATCGCGGCGTCAGTCGTCGGCGACATTTTCCTCCAGGTGGCCTACGAAGGCGGTGGCAATCTCTGCTACGGCGGCAACACCTCCAACTCCACGCTCCTCTTCCTGCCCACCACGCAATTCGGGCAGCAACTTGCCAACGGCGAAGAGCTGGGCGAGGGCTCGCTCCTTGTGATCCCTCCGGGCAGCGACTTTCGCATCGCCGTGCGCAGCCGCGCGCACGGCTGGTGTTCGCTCGCGCTGCCCGGCAACGCCACGGGCAGTCGCACGAGCGCGGTGCTGCACCCGGGCGCCGCCGCCGGCCGACTCCGGCGGCTCGTGCAGCAGCTGGTTGCCAGCCCGCTGCTCGCAGGCGAATCGACGCCGGCGAGTGCGGCCGCGCAGCTCGCTGCCTTCGCCGCCGACTGCCTCGCTCCTTCAACGCGCCGTCAGGCCACCGGCCGGCCGAAGGCAGACCGCGGCGAGATCATCCGCCGCACGATGGCCTACCTGGATGCCACGTCGATGGGCCGCCCATCCATCGCGGCGCTCGCCGCTCACGCGGACGTGACCGAGCGGACGCTCTGCCGTGCCTTCCACGACACGTTCGACATTGCGCCGCTCGACTACATCAACCTGCGGCTGCTGCACCGCGTGCGCCGCTCGCTCCTGGCCGCCGCGCCCGACCAGACCACGGTCTCAGCCGTGCTCATGAAACATGGCGTGTGGGAACACGGCCGCTTTGCCGGCAGATACCGGCGGCTGTTCGGCGAAGCGCTTTCCGAGACGCTTCGCCGAACTGCACGGGAGCGGGAGGCAGGCTGAAGCCTGCCCTACTGGTTCGGGGCGGTGACGGCCTCCATCACACGGTCGAGGTTGAAACTGCCCGGCTTCTGCCGCGGTGGAAACTCGCGGAAGCTCTGCAGCCACTGCCCCACATAGGCACCAGCCGGCGCGATCATGAACATGTGCTCGAGATACCAGCGCTGGTAGTCCATGCCGATGTCCTGGGCCAGTTCAAAGGGATCCATCCGCAGGTTGACGAGCTTCGGGGCCCGCAGTTCCACGAACGGCTGCTGCCAGACGTGCATGCCGTGGGCCGGCTGCTCGAGAAACGTCGCTTTCCAGTTGCCGTAGCGGAGCGCTGCCACGCTGCCGTCATCGGTCCAGTAGATGAACTCCTTCCGCGGCCATTCCGCCTGGCCGCGGAGCGCCGGCCCGAGATCGTAGCCGTCGATGTGCACTTTGTAGGTGCGGTCGCCGATCCGGCGGCCCTTCTTCAGCTCTTCCTTGGCGGTGGTGTCGCCGGCGGCGGCCACGAGCGTGGGAAGCATGTCCTCGTGGGCGCCGACGTCGTTGATCACGGTGCCCGGCTTGATCACGCCCGGCCACTTGACCGCGCAGGGCACGCGATAGCCGCCCTCCCACTGCGTGTTTTTCTCGCCGCGAAACATCGTCGTGCCGCCGTCGGGCCAGGTGAAGGCCTCGGCGCCGTTGTCGGTCGAGTACATCACGATCGTGTTTTCATCGAGCCCGAGCTCCTTGAGCTTGGCGAGCACCTCGCCGACCTGGCGGTCGTGCTCCACCATGCCGTCGGCGTAGATGCCCAGGCCGGTCTTGCCGGCGACGCCCTCTTTCAGGTGCGTGAAGATGTGCATCTTCGTGGAGTTCCACCAGATGAAGAAGGGCTTGTTGGCCTGCTTGGCCCGCTGCATGAAGTCGAACGTCTTGGCGTTCACCTCCTCGTCGATCGTCTCCATCCGCTTCTTCGTGAGCGGGCCGGTGTCGGTGATCTTGCCGTTGGCGAAGGAGTGGATCACGCCGCGCGGGCCGAACTTCTTCTTGAACTCCGGATTCTTCGGGTAGTCGGGGTGCTCCGGCTCCTCCTCGGCATTCAAGTGGTAGAGGTTGCCGTAAAACTCGTCGAAGCCGTGGACGGTCGGCAGCATGTCGTCGCGGTCGCCGAGGTGGTTCTTGCCGAACTGGCCGGTCATGTAGCCCTTCGCCCGCAGCAGCGTGGCGATCGTCGGGTCTTCCTTCTTCATTCCCTCGGGCGCGCCGGGCAGGCCCACCTTCGTGAGGCCGGTGCGGATGGGCGACTGGCCGGTGATGAAGGCGGCACGGCCGGCCGTGCAGCTCTGCTGGCCGTACCAGTCGGTAAAGAGCGCCCCCTCGCGGGCGATCGAATCGATGTTGGGCGTCTTGTAGCCCATCATGCCGAGGTTGTAGGCCCCGACGTTGAACTGGCCGATGTCGTCCCCCCAGATCACGAGGATGTTGGGCTGCCGGGGCGGCTGGGCCTCGGCCGAAACGGCCGACAGACCGAGCAAGGCGACCAAGCAGGCCGCGATGCAGGCGGCCCCGAGGGACCGGATGCCATTGATCGTCATCTTATTCTCCACTGGTGATGAAAGAACCGGAATTGGAAACATACAACACAGCCAGCCGCACGAGTTCAACGCCGGTGGCCTGCAGTTTTTTTGCGATGCTCTTGCGATGCGTCTCGACGGTCTGCACGCGGATGCCCAGGCGTTCCCCGATCGCCGTGTTCATCATGCCGCGACCGATGAGCCGAAAGACATCGAACTCGCGGCCGCTGAGGATCCTCTCGACACGCAGCGTCGTCGGCCCGCGGTCGACCGACTCGAGCAACCGCGCCATCTCGCGGGAAAACGCCGGCATGCCGGCCGACAGATCGACGATCGCATGCACCTGCGGCGGCAGGACCGCCCCGCGTTTGAGCCTGGCGAACCCCGACCCCCCGGCGATGAGAATCGCCCGTGCGAACGGATTCGCCTCGGCGAGCGCCTGCACCACCGCGATGCCGGGCCCGTCGGGCAATTCGGGGTTCACGATCAGCAGGTCGGGGGCATGCCGCGCGCAGGCGGCCGCTCCCTCGCCGGCCGTTGACGCACGTGCGGCCACACGGATTTCGTAAAACGAAGCCAGCGACGCTGCCAGCAGGTCGGCGACCATGGCGTTGGCATCGACGATGACGGCATGCGGCCGACTTCGCCAGCCGTCTGGCCGGGGGCCATCGGGCACCAAAGAACCGTCAGCCTTCCTGGCGTCAGCCGATCCAATTGCCATGATTCGAACGGGGGCTTTTGCAAATTTCTGCCGGGCACACTTACCGGATCGATTAACCCACATCCACCGGCTGCTCGGCTATGCACTTTCAGACAACAACTCGCCGGGGCCGGTCGCGGCCAGACCGCTACGGCGCCGCTACGTCGGCCGCTGCGGCCGCGCGCAGCCCTTGAGCCAGGCCACGAGCGGCTTCGCGGGCTCCGGCACGCTGGCATCGTCGCACTCCACGTGCACCGCCGCGGCCTCTCGTTCGATCACGATGTCGTATTGCAGCCGGTCGCGGCCGTCGGAAAACCGCTGCCACGACTCCGTCCAGCCCGCGGCCTCCACCAGACGCTCCACGGCCGCCCGCTCCTCCCGCTCGAGGGCGACGGTGTCGATCCGGCAGCCCTTCACGAGCCCCGCGAATCCACCCGATTGCATAAACGTGATCAGCATGGCAGCGGCATTGTAGGGCGGCCTGCTCACCCCACGACGTTCTGCGGCTTCCCGGCGAGAAAGGCCTGAATATTTGCCGCGGTCACGTCGAGCAGCCGCCGCCGGGCGTTGCGGGTGGCCCAGGCGATGTGGGGCGTGATGATGCAATTCTTGGCCGACAAGAGCGGGTTCGACGCGGGGGGCGGCTCGACCGAGAGCACGTCGAGCCCCGCGCCGGCGATCGTGCCGGCATCGAGCGCCGCGGCCAGGTCGGCCTCGTTGACGAGCCCGCCGCGGGCCGTGTTGATCAGAAACGCCGTCGGCTTCATCCGGGCGAGCCGCTCGGCATTCACCATCTCCTTCGTCTCGGGCGTGAGCGGGCAGTGGAGACTCACGACGTCGCTCTCGCGGAAGAGCGTGTCGAGATCGGTGTATCTGCCCCCCTCCTCGATCACCCCCGAGCCGCTCCGGCGGTGGGCGAGGATCTGCATGCCAAACGCCCGCCCGATCCGGGCCACCGCGGCGGCGATCCGGCCATACCCCGCGAGCCCGAGCGTGAGGCCGGAGAGTTCCACGAGATCGCCGTCCCAATAGCAGAAGTCGGCGGAGCGGCTCCAGCGGCCTTCGTGCACGGTGCGATCGTGGTGGCCGGTGTGGTTCGTGAGCTCGAGCAACAGCGCGAAAACCGCCTGGGCAACGTTGGGCGTGCCGTATTCGGGCACGTTGCAGACGGGGATGCCGCGGGCCTTCGCCGCCGCCACGTCGACGATGTTCACCCCCGTGGCCAACACGCCGATGTATTTCAGCCTCGGCAGCCGGGCGATCGCCTCGCCGGAGACCACCGTCTTGTTCGTGAGCAGGATCTCCGCATCGCGGGCCCGTGCGACCACGTCGGCATCGGCGGTGCGGTCATGCACCGTGCAGGGGCGAATCGCCTCGAGACCAGACCAGCTCAGATCACCGGGATTCGTCGTATACCCGTCGAGAACAACGATATTCATGCTCCGTAATCTATCAGCCGAGCCACTCGGGCCGAAAGAGCATGACGAGTCCCAGGAGCAGAATGACGCTGCCGCTGATGAGCTTGAGCCACCGGCCGCCGGTCTCCTGCAGCTTGAAGCGGTTCAGGCTCGCCACCACGCCCGCCACCATCAGCGTGTCGTCAAACATGTAGGCGAGGATGTAGAGCAGGAGGTAGCCGTAGCGGTCGACGAGGCCGTAGCCCTGCTGCGAGAGGATGCTCGTGTAAAGCGCCGGCAGGCCCGCAGTGCAGAGCAGCTCGACCACGTTGACGAGCACGGCCAGCACAAACGCCCCGGCGAGCGCGGCCGGCAGGTTTTCGGCGTTCACGATCCGACGGATCCGGTCGTAGATGCCGGGCTTGGCCGCCTCGGGAATCGAGAGCGAGGGCCCCTGCTTGAACGCGAAAAACTCCTTGACGTGGATCGTGCCGATCGTGATCGCGAGCAGCCCCAGGGCGATCTGCACCGGCCGCAGGAACCCGATCCATTCGAAGACGTTCAGCCAGGCCGCCATAAACGCGAAGTAGGCCGCACCGCTCACGAAGACGAACGTGCCGGCGATGGCGAGGATCTTCCAGCGGTCTTTCAGGTTCACCAGGATCGAGAGCAACAGGAGCAACACCCACATCGCGCAGGGATTGAAGCCGTCCACCAGACCGACGGCGATCGTGAAGAGCGGCATGCCCAGCTTCGAAGGATCGAGCGTGCCGTTGAGCCAGCGGAGCATCGGCACGTCGATCGTGCTCGGCTCCACGAACACGCTCCCTTCACCGGCGTTCCCCTCGATCTCCTCCCCCACCGGCCCCGGGCAATCGGCCGTCCACTTTTCCAGCAGCTTCTCGATCCGTGCGCCGGTCGTCTCCGCGCGGTCGAATCCCACCACCACGGAGTTGCAGACGTGGATCACCGGCACGCTCGCGCCGCCGACGCCGTGCCGCTTCACGATCTCGGCGAGCACCACGCGCCCCCCCGCGTCTTGCACGAGATCGACGTAGGCCACGTCGAACCCCGGATGCCGCGCGGCCGCTCCCGGCATCCACTCCTTCGCCGCGGCGCACCGCGGGCAGCCGGGCCGCGTGAAGACCGTCAGCGAGCAGAGTTCGCGGAGCCGCTTCACGAGCGTGTCGCCATCCTTCACCCCCTTCACGATCGCGTTGCAGGCGTGCACGACCGGCGTCGCGGCGGCATCGAACTTCAGCCGCTCGGCCAGTGCCGCGAGCCTCGCGGCTCCCGGGCCACCGTCGTCGACGACATGCTCGTGGATGACGATGCCGGGGCGTTTCGCGGCAAAGTCCACCAAGGCATCGGCCGCCTTGCGTTCCTCCGCGTCGCCGCCGCGCAGGTAGATATCGACCAGAACACAACGTGTTGTGGGCTCTGCAGCCGCGACTCCAACCACGGTCATCCACGCGGCGACATGCACAACGACCGCCAATGCTTTTTTCATCACTTGCCTCATTGAGATCGCACCCGCCCCCTTTTTCCGGGGATGCAGTCTACAAGCGATTCGCTTGAAAAGTCAGGGATGTCGCGCGGCTCGCAGTGGATTTCCGCCGACAGCAGAAAGTCGATGACTGGACACCCCGCCTCCTTCCGACCCTGCATCACAACCGGCCCATGCATCGACCCTTGCAATTGGTTAAATTGTAGAGCGGGTCATAGCCATGACGTTCGATCATCGCCGCTGCGGCTTGGAGTAGCATTCAGATGTCCCGCCGACAGGCCCTCGGTCGCCGAAGCGTCGCCATGTATTCGCTCGTCATCCTGGCGAGCCTCATGGTGACCGCGTGGGCCGATGAGCCTTCCGAGTCGAGCGACGCCGCCCGCGCCGCCTATACGTCGGCGGCCGCGCTGCAAAATCGCGAGGCCTGGGACCTGGCGGCCGAAGAGTGGGCCGCGCTCATCGCGAGCCATCCCGCCGACCCGCTGGCCCTCAAGGGTCGTTACTATCTCGCCGTCTGCCAGATCAAGAATGGCGACTGGCCCACCGCACAGCAGACCTTTCGCGATGTAATCGCCAGCAAAGCCGATGCAGCGACGGTAGCGTTGGCCCGCTGGGAACTGGCGCGCGGCCTCTTCCTGGCGGCGCAGCAGAAACCATCGGCCGCTGCCTACGAGGATTCCGCCGCGAGCCTGCGCGACTTCCTCGAGAAAAGCCCGGGGCATCCGCAGACGCCGGAGGCTGTCTTCTTCCTCGGTGAGTCGCTCTGGCAGGCCGGCAAGCGGGATGCGGCAATCGACGCATGGCAACGGTTCGTCCGCGACCATGCGGCTTCGCCGCAGATGCCGGAAGTGCTCTACGCGCTGGGCGTGGGCCAGGCGGAACTGAAGCGTCCCGCCGATGCCGCGGCCACGTTCAAGCGATTCGCCGAATCGTTTCCCTCCCATGCGCTGGCGGAAGATGTCGCCATCTGGCGGGCCGACGCCGCGATCACGACCAATGCAGCCGCCGACGCAGAAGGCATCCTCGTGCCGCTGGCGGCCGGCAAGGGGCCGCGGGCCGCCGATGCCCTGGACCGTCTCGGCTCGGTCCGCTGGGCACAGAAAAATTGGACCGGCGCCGCCGAAGCCTATGCCCGACTCGCCGACACGCGCAAGGAGCCGGCCCAGGCGGCCAGTGCCGCCGCATCCGCGGGCCGGGCCTACGCGCGGGCCGGCGCAATCGAGAAGGCACGCCCGCTTCTCGCGCGGGCGGCCACGCAGCCCGGCGCGGTCGGTGCCGATGCCGCCCACAGCCTCGTGCTGCTCGAACTCGATGCCAAGCAGCCGGCCCGGGCGCTCGAGGTGGCCACGCAGGGCATCGCGACGCTCACCGCGACGAAGAATGCGGATGCGTCGCGGCTCGCCACGCTCGCGCTCGATCGAGCCGACGCACTGTGGGAACTCCCCGGACGGAAAGTGGAGGCGGCGCAGGCGTATGCCGACATCATCAACAACTACGCGCACGAGACCGACACCGTTCTGGCAGCACGGGCGATGCTCGCCCTGGCGCTGCTCGACCAGGGGAAGTCGGCCGAGGCGCTGAAGGCGGCCGACGAGTTTCTCGCCATGAAGGCCGCGGCGAATGCCGGCTCGCGGTTGCTCGACGTCAAGGCGATCCGCGCCGAGGCGCTCTTGGGCGTGGGCAAGCCTGCCGAGGCCGCCGCGGCCTATCGAGACCTCGTCGCGGCGAACAAGGAAGCCCGTCAGCTGCCCACATGGCAGCTTCGCCAGGCCGCCGCGCTCGCCGGAGCCAAGCAATGGAAGGAGGTGCATGCGGTGCTCGGCCCGACGGCGCCTTCCCTCACTGGTGAAGCCGTCGCGGAAGCGCTGCTGATCGACGCCACGGCCCTCGTTGAGCTCGACAAGCCGGCCGAGGCGCTCAAGCCGCTGGCCACGCTCGAAAAGGATCATCGCGGCTGGTCGCGCCGGGAGGAGGCGTTGCTACTGGGCGTGCGCGCCCGGCGAGAGGCGGGCGACAAGGCCGCCGCCCTGGCCCTGGCCGAGGATCTCGTGAAGCAGTTTCCGACCGGAGCATTCGCCGACATCTCCTGGTATCGGCTCGGCCAGTTGCGGCAGGAGGCTTCCCGGTTCGATGAGGCGATCGAGGCATACGCAAAGTCGAAGGCGGCCAAGCCGAAGGGCCCGCGAGCGCCGTGGGCCCTGCTGGCGACGGGCTGGTGCCATGATGCGAAAGGCCGCGAGCGTGAGGCGATCGCCGCATGGACGGAGCTCATCGATGGATATTCCGCATCGTCCGCCGCGGCTGCAGCCCTGCTGGCGCGAGGCGACGCCCGGTATCGCAGCGGCGACTTTTCCGTTGGGCTGAAGGATGCCGAACAATTCCTCGCCAGCGCGTCCGCCAAGGGCGATGCCACCAAGGCCGGCGGCGAGGCGCGCATGCTGGCGGCGCTGTGCCTGGCTGGCGAAAAGAAGCATGGCGAGGCGGTGCAGGCGTTTCGTCGGCTGCTCGAGGAGCAGACTGGGTTCCCGGCCGCCGATCGGGCGGTCTTCGAGATGGGTCTCGCCCAAATGCTCGACGGCAAGCGCGACGACGCGGTGAAGACCTTCCAGTCGCTCGTGGAAAAGTTTCCGCAGAGCGGCCGGGTGGCCGATGCCTGGCTGGAGATCGGCGAGGCGCGGTTCGACGCCAAGGCATGGAACGAGGCGGCCGCCGCCTATGAGAAAGCGATTACGGCGGCCGGCGGCAAGGCCGACGCGCGGCCCATCGTCGAGCAGGCCCGGCACAAACTCGGCTGGACCCACTCGATGCGCAAGGACCACGCGGCGGCGGCGAAGGCGTTTCGCGATCAACTGGCCGGCTTTGCCGACGGGCCCTTGGCGGCCGACGCCCAGGCCATGCTGGGAGAGTCGCTGTTTCAGGCGGGCGACCACGCCGGCGCCGCGCAGGCGCTCGCGGCCGCGATTGCCAAATCGGAGTCGCTTTCCTCCGCAGACCTGCGCGGCCTTGCCCTCATCCGCGCCGCAGAATGTGCAGCCCGCCGCGAACGCTGGGACGAAAGCCTTTCATTCGCGACGCGGCTGGAGAAGTCGCAGCCCGAGTCGACCTACGTCGGCCAGGCGCGGTATGCGGCAGCATGGGCCCTGCAGAATCTCGGCAGGCTCGATGAGGCCTTGGCCGGGTATCGGGGGCTGGCCGACCGCGGCCGCACCGAACTCGCGGCCCGCGCGCGGCTGATGGAGGGAGAGACGCTCTTCGAACAGGGCAACCACAAGGATGCCATCAAGGCCTTCTTCAAGGTTGCCTATGGGTTCGGTGAAAAGCAGGCGCCGGCGGCGTTCCACCCCTGGCAGGCGCAGGCCACGTACGAGGCGGCGCGGTGCTTCGAGGTGCTCGGGAAGCCCGATCAGGCCGCGAAGCTTTACGGTGAATTGGTCGATCGCTATCCGGAGGCGGAGCAGACACCGGCGGCGCGAAAACGGCTCGAGGCACTCGGCACCACCGCCCCGACGGCGGCAAGGCAGGCATCATGAAAAACGTGCAGTCACTCTGGGAATTGTTCCTGGCCGGCGGCTTTCTGATGTGGCCAATCGTGGCCATGTCGATGGTGGTGGTCGCGTTTGGCCTGGAGCGGCTCTGGGCGTTGCGGCGCAGCCGCTTCGTGCCGCGGGCCCTCGTCGACGGGCTGGCCAGGCTTCCCGCCGAGGGTCCCTTCGATCCGCGCAAGGCCTACCGCCTCTGCCAAGAACATCCGTCCGTGCTCGCCAGCGTCATCAAGACGTTGCTCGAGAAAATCGGCCGGCCGCTACCGGAGGTGGAGCACGCCGTGGAGGTGGCCAAGGAACGCGAGGCCTCTCGGCTCTACGCCAACATCCGCCCCATCAGCCTCGCGGTGACGGTCACGCCGCTTCTGGGCCTGTTGGGCACCGTCCAGGGAATGATCCTCGCCTTCTACACCACGGCCAACCTTCAGGCCGGCGCCAATCGTGCGGCAGAATTGGCCCAGGGCATCTACGTGGCCCTGATCACCACCTTCGCGGGACTGTGCGTGGCGATTCCCGCATCGGTGATCGCCCATTTCCTGGAGGGCCGAATCCTCGCCGGCTTCCGTCGCGTCGACGACGTGGTGGCGGGAATCCTGCCGCTGGTCGAGAAATACGAGAACAAGGGCCGCGTCTCGCCCACTCAGCTTGCTGCCGAGGGACGCAAGCCATGAGCGTGCGGATCGACAAAGGCCGGCTCGGCACCGGGCTCGAACTGACGCCCATGATCGACGTCGTCTTCCTGCTGATGATCTTCTTTCTCGTGGCCAGCAAGCTCGAGGAGGCAGACCGTTACATCGACGTCGTGCTGCCCAAGGCCAGTGCGGCTCGGCCGCTCACCAGCCGGCCGTCGGAGTTCATCATCAACATCGATCGCGATGGGCGGTATTACGCCGGCGCGAAGCCGACCACGCTCGCCGACCTCACCGCTGCGCTCCGGCAGGCGGCGGCAGACAACCCGCGGCGGCAGAAGGTGGTCGTGCGGGCCGACGAGGACGTGGCGCACAAGTTCGTCGTCGGCGCGATGAATGCGTGCGTGCAGGCCGGCATCGACGATTACCAGGTGCAATCGGCAACCGATGAGTGACCGATGGCGCGCGCCGCAACGGCGTGCGAGCGTGGCGTCGATGCAACACAGCCTGTCCTCCGACAAGCCGCAGAAGGCCCAGCGCGACCAGCGCCGCAGCCTCGGGATCGCCACGCTGTTGAGCATCCTGCTCCATGCGCTGCTCGCCGGGGGACTGGCGACCACGAGCCTCGGCATCCTGCCGTCTTCGTCGATCGACAATCCCACCGGCACATCGATCTTCAAGCCGAAGCTCGCGGTCGACTTTCCGCTCGAGGTGCCGAAATCTTCGAGTGGCACTCCCGTGCACGAGAAGCCGCTCGACATGTCGTTGCCCGCCCGCCGCCTGGCCTCTCCCTCGCGATCGCCGGAAAAACGTCCCCCTTCCCGCACCGTCTCGCCGCAGCGAGCCCACGAACCGGCCGAGGACCGCCGTGCCGACACGAAGCTTCCGCAGCGGTCGGCCCCGGCCGACACGGTTCGCCCCGATGCCGCGCGGAAGCTCGACCGCTCGGCCCTCGCCAAGAAAGGCGAAGCGATGACCAAGGCCGACACGCTGGCGATGAAGGGAGAGATTGCGGCAGCCGCCACGGCGCCGCGGCCCGCCGCCGCCACGCCCCCCAAGCAGGCGGTGGATCGTGCCGTGTCGTCGTCAAACCGCGAGCCGCGGGAGGTGGCGATGATGCCCGCCGCCAAGCCCCGCTTGCCGACGCCGACGCGTCCGACCGAGAAGCGATCCGATCCCGCCCAGTCACCCCGCGCGGCCAACCTTTCACGGCGCGAGTCGTCGGTGCCCGACATCGCGGAAGACCGGGCACGGGCCGAGTCGCTCCTGCCGGGAGCCGTCACCGAAGGCAATGCGTCCGGCCAGGCCGCACTCCGGCCGGCGGCGAAAACGGCGGAGAGGCGGCGCACGTCGTCGGCCAGCCAGCCGCCGTCCACCGACGGCATCGCGTCGCGTGAGTTGGCTCGTGCCGAAGGCGATGCCGCCGCATCGCGGTCTCCCGCGGCGGCCGCCGCCGCGGTTCGCTCTCCGCGATCCGATCCGTTGGGAGCGAATGCTGGCGGCGCCGTTGGCTCTCCCACGTCGCTGACGCGGTCGCAAGTGGCGGTTGACGCGGGCGACGCCGCCGCGACTGAAGAAGTGGCGCTGCCCGCCGGGCTCTCCGGCAGCAGTGCCGCTGCCCCCACGGCGGCGGCAGAGGGGGGCGGCGATGATGGCCCGCTACGGCCCTTCGCCCGGGCCGGCACCGCGGGTCGCGGCCGCGGCGATGGCAGCCGTGCCGCAAGCGGCATCACATCGGCGGCAGGAAGCGACGACGTCGGAGATGACTCGCCCGCGCCGGCGTTCGGCGGCGCCACCGGCGCGGTCGCCGCAACAGCCCGCGGCTCCCGTTCTGCCGCAGGCGGCAGCGATGCACCGTCGGGCGGCGGCGGCAGCGGCGGCGCGCTTGGCCGGGTAGCGATCGCCGTAGGAACGGCCGACGGAGATACCGATCAGGTCGAAATGCTCGCCGGCACGCCCGCGGGATCAGGCTCTTCAACCGCTGGTGATGGCGGAACGGCAGACTCTTTCAGCGGCGCGACTGTGGGAGATGGAGGGCCGCGGCCGGCTGCTTTGCCCGATCGCAGAGGCCCGCGCGGCGGCGGCCAAGCGGCGATCTCCCGCGGGGGCATCCCGGTTGGACCGACCGACGGCGGCGCCGCGGTCGACGACAAACTTGACGGCCTCTCGACCGACGGGATGCAGGACGCACTGGCCGCGATCCAATTGCCGGCGGTCGCGGCTGGTGGTGGCGGCCGGCTCGCAACGGCAGGCGAGACGGCCGCGCCGGTGGTGGCGGTGGCCGCCTTGCCGCGGGCCACGGCGATCGTGCTGCCGATCGAGGGCCGCGTACGCGAGATTGCAGCGCCCTTCGCAAAGCGGGCGAAAGAGAATCGCGATGCACAGCGGACGGATTCGATGGTCGATCGCGGGCTCGACTTTCTGCGCCGCGCGCAACGCGACGACGGCCGCTGGAGTCTCGGCTCCTATCCAGGTGCCGCCGGCGAGGCACCGCCAAAACTCGCATCCGACACCGCGGCGACGGGGCTTGCGCTCTTGAGCTTCCTCGGCGCGGGGCACGACCACTTTGAGGGGCGGCATCGCGATACCGTCCGGCGCGGGATCGAATTCCTGCTTGCCGCGCAGAAGCAAGATGGCGATCTCTTCATTCCCGCCGATCCGCTCTCCAACAGTTGTGCCTGGCTCTACAGTCACGGCATCGCCACGATGGCGCTGTGCGAGGCGGTGGGGATGACGGGCGACGACATCGTCCGCCCCGCCGCCGAACGGGCCTGCCGCTTCATCACCGCCAGCCAGCACCCCGAGCGGGGCGGGTGGCGCTACACGCCCCGAAGCGACGCCGATCTCTCGGTAAGCGGCTGGATGCTCGTGGCGCTGCGGTCGGGCCAGTTGGCCGACGTGCCGATCGACCCACGCACGCTCGACGGCGTGCGGTCGCTGCTCGATACCTCGGCGATCGCGACGTCGAGCGTTGCCGCGAAGAACCCTTTGGCGCGCTTCCACTACAACCCCCGCAAGCCCGATCAGCGGCCCTCCAACATGTCCACCGCCTGCATGAACGCGCTCGGCACGCTCATGCGACTGCACACCGGCTGGAAGAAGACCGACCAGCAGGTCGTCGCCAACGGCCGCACGCTCGCGGCGATGCGACCCTCCTACGGCACCGCGGAGCAGAGTGTCCGCGACTGCTACCTCTGGTATTACATCTCGCAGGTACTCGTGCACACGGGTGGATCGGACTGGGACAGTTGGTATGGCAGCCTCGACGAGACGCTCGCGGCCCACCAGACAACGACCGGCGAGTCGGCCGGCAGCTGGGATCCGCTCGGACCGACTCCCGACCGCTGGGGCCAATACGGCGGGCGAGTGTACGTGACCACGCTCCACCTGCTCACGCTGGAGGTGCCCTATCGTCATCTCCCCACGTACAGTTTCAGCGACTGACGGTTTTGCACAGGTCCGTCGAGCGACTCGCCCATGACCATGCATTCCTGGCTTCCTCGTGCCAGCCTGCAGCACCTCATCGACGTGCTGAAGGCCCGCGGCCATCGCGTCGTGGGTCCGCAGGTGGCCGACGGGGCAGTCGTCTACCGCGATCTCGATTCCGCGAGCGTCCTGCCCACCGGCTGGATCGACGAACAGGATGGCGGCGTTTATCGACTCGTGCCCGACGCGGCGGCCGGCACGTTCGACCACGTTGTCGGCCCGCACTCGCTCAAAAACTTTTTGTTTCCCGCGCGGGAGACGTTCGAGACCTGGCAGCGCGACACCGACGGCTGGCAGCTTTCGACTCCCGCTCATGAGCCCGAGCCACTCGCCGTGATCGGCGTCCGCGGCTGCGACCTCGCGGCCCTCGCGATCCAAGACCGCGTCTTCATGGGGGGCGAGTCGATCGACGTTCGCTACAAGGCCCGTCGCGAACGGCTCTTCCTCGTGGCCGTCAACTGCCGCCGTGCCGCCGCCACCTGCTTCTGCCACTCGATGGGCTGCGGCCCCGCGGCCGGGCCGGGCCACGACCTCGCGCTCACGGAAGTGGGCGATCGCTTCGCGGTGGAGGTCGCCTCCGCCGCCGGGGCTGCCGTGATCCGCGACATCGCCGCGCGCGCACCGCTCGCGCCGCTCTCAGCCGACGAGATCACCGCGGCGAGGCGCGTGCCTGCCGACCTCGAGCAGGCGATGCACGCGCGGCAGCCCGAGCCCGGCAGGCCGCGGCCCCGCAGCCTCGATACGGAAAACATCCGCGACCTGCTCTTCGACAACCTCGAGCATCCTCGCTGGAAGGAGGTGGCCGACCGCTGCCTCTCCTGCGCGAATTGCACGCTCGTCTGCCCCACCTGCTTCTGCTCGAGCGTGACGGAGGTGACCGACCTCACGGGCGATGCGGTCTCGCGCGAGCGTCAATGGGCCTCCTGCTTCACGCTCGAGCACTCGCAGATGCACGGGTCCAACGCCCGGCCGACGACGGCCTCCCGCTACCGCCAGTGGCTCACGCACAAGCTCGCCGGCTGGATCGACCAGTTCGGCACGTCCGGCTGCACCGGCTGTGGCCGCTGCATCACCTGGTGCCCCGTCGGCATCGACATCACCGAGGAGGTGGCGGCCATCCGCCAGTCACCAGAGCCATGACCGCGCCTCCGTCGCCGCTGGCCGACCATCGCGACGCCTGGCAGCACCACGCCACGCGGATCATGGCGATCCGCGACGAGGTGACGGGCGTCCGCACCTATGACCTCGTGTTTCGCGATTCCCGCGCGGCGGCGCGGTATGAGTTTGCGCCCGGGCAGTTCAACATGCTCTACCTGCCGGGAATCGGCGAGGCGGCGATCTCGATCAGTTCCGATCCTGCCGATCGCTCGTCGATCAGCCATACGGTAAAGGCCGTGGGCAACGTGACCGATGCGCTCGCCCGGCTCGGCGTGGGCGACGAGGTGATCCTTCGCGGCCCCTTTGGCACGCCCTGGCCGCTCGCGGATCTCCGCGGCCACGACATCGTGATCGCCGTCGGCGGCGTGGGGCTGGCGTCGGTCCGCGCGGCGATCCTCGAGAT
>JBIIQM010000066.1:0-17899 GCA_044342075.1 Pirellulales bacterium | reverse complement strand
CGGAGATCTTTCGGCTCTGCGGTGTCGAGAAGATCTTCCACAAGGTAAAGCTCAAGCCTGGCAAGCCCGTCTTCTTCGGCGTGTTGCCCCGCGAGCAGTCGCCCCCCACGCTCGTCTTCGGCCTCCCAGGCAATCCGGCGAGCAGCCTCGTCTGCTTCGACCTCTTCACGCGGCCGGCGATCCAGATCCTCGCCGGCGCGGCCCGCGAGTACTGGCATCTCCCGCGCGGTCGGGCGCGGCTCACGGCGCCGGCGAAGGCTGCCCCCGACCGGCCGGTCTATCTGCCCTGCACGCTCGCCCGGACGTCGCACGGGATCGACGCCACGCCGCTGCCGTGGACCGGCTCCTCTGACCTGCTCGGCCTCGCCGGCGCCGGCGGCATGATCGCCCTGCCCGCCAGCGGCACGCGATTCGAAGCCGGCGACGACGTCGAGATCGTGATCAAGTAGGACAGGCTTTAGCCTGTCATCAATCAAGACAGGCTGAAGCCTGTCCTACTGAGAACGCGGAGGCTTCGGGCGAGTCGACGTCGGATAAGAGGAGATCCGCTTCGGGACGAAGCGGTCTACTTGCCAGCGAGCGGAGCTCGCCAAGAAAAAATCGCCCGGATGGCGATGTTTTTCGTGAAGTCAGCTGCGGTGGAAGTGGACGTGCTGCCAGCGGCCGCCGATTTTCTGCCAGACCCGCGTCTCCTCGGAGCTGACCGTCACCGGCTTGCCGGCGTCGTCGAGCTTCTGCACGAGCCGCACGTACGAGAGCACAGCGGCATTGTCGGAGAGCAGCCGCACCTTCGGCGCGACCATCGTCGTCGTGAGGTGCTTGGCGGGCTGCGACTTGCCGCCCGACAGTTTGAAATAAAACTCGTGGAACGCGAGCCCTTCGACGAGATGCCCGTTGGCCTCCGGCTCGAAGCAGGTGATGTCGGAGGCAACGAGGCTGCGATAGGCATCCCAGTCGCCCGCTGCGATCGCGACGAGCAGTTGCTGGTTGAGCTTGATCAGTTCGGCGACGACGGGTTCCATGCGGTTCTCCAGAGATGCTTACTTCACCAGCCCGAGCGAGACGAGCTTCTGCAGGCACTCGTCGCGTTCGCGCGAGCGCTCGAGGCTCTGCCAGGAGGGATCTTGCGCGGCGAGAAATCCTTCCTGCGAGGCGGGCAGGCCCTTGGAGCCGGCCTGGGCGACGAGCCGCTGGATCACGCCGCGGTCGAGCTTCGTGAGCCGCATCGCCTCGACGCGGTAGTCGAGAAACGCCTCCCACACGAGCGGGAAGAGCGGCTGCACGATCTGCTGGCCGATCGTCTCGGCGTAGCGGCGGATCTCGAGTTGGGCGTGGGAGTCCATCCGCAGGGCGAGAAAGTGCAGCAGGTTGTGGAGGTCGATCTTCCAGTAGGCCTCGGTATAGGTCGCCAGCGGCAGATCCTTGCGGGCCTGCTCCCGCGCGATGCCGGCTTCGAGCCGCTCCTCGTAGACGCGGCGGGCGAAGCTCTGCAATTCCGTCTCCGATTGCGTGAGCTTGTGGCCCACCGCCTTCGGCACGAGATCGCCCGAACCCTGGCGGTTGTTCGTCGCCTGGGCCCGCCACTCGTCGTCGTGGGTCGCCTGCATCGAATCGATGGCGAGCGAATAGCGGGTGGAGTATTCGTTGACGCTCGCGGTGCGGTGGCGGATCCACTGCCGCCAGCAATCCATCGGCACGCGCACGACGAACTTCAGCTCCGCCATCTCGAAGGGCGTGGTGTGGGCGTGCCGCATCAGATAGCGGATGAGCTGGCGGTCGTCGCTCACCTTCCGCGTGCCCTCGCCGTAGCTGACGCGGGCCGCCTGCACCACCGAGCCGTCGTCGCCCATGCAATCGACGAGCGCCACGAAGCCGTCGTCGAGCACCGGAAGTTTCTTCCAGCGAAGCGAGTCGAGGAGGCTGGCGCGGTCGGCGGCGGTGGTGGTCGTGCTCATCGCGTGGTTCCCGAGGGGAGACCACACAGAATGCGGCACGCCCGAGCCGGATACAAGGGTGCCGCCTGACCATCGCGGCCCACGCCCCTGGCGCGGGCCGTGACCCTGGCGCGGGCCGTGACCCTGGCGCGGGCCGTGACCCTGGCGCGGGCCGTGACCCTGGCGCGGGCCGTGACCCTGGCGCGGGCCGTGACCCTGGCGCGGGCCGTGCCGTCGCAGGGCCGGTCAGTCCTTGGCCAGCAGCTCTTGCAGGAGCGTGGCGAGCTGGCGGGCGTCGTCGGACTTCACGACCCGCGCGATCCGGGTCTTCGGAACGCCGAGCTTCTCGAGCGATTTCTCGATCGACTCCCAGAGTTTCGCCCGCTTCTTCCCCTCGGCGAGGTAGAGGTCGGTCACCTGTTCGCCGAGCCGCTGCAGGAGCGCCGTGTCGAGGTTCTCGTAGTAGTTTTTGACGATCGACTGCTGGTATTTCGTGAGTTCCGCCATGGCTCTGGCCCCGGTCTGCTGGAAGGACGACCCCGCGCTGGCTACAGTATCGGACAAACCCCCCCGTTTCATCGAGAGAAACAGATGCCCACCATCACGTTCACGAATGAAAAGAAGGAAATTCAAGTTCCGGCCGGGGCCAACCTCCGCAAGGAGGCCCTGCAGGCCGGTGTGTCGCTCTACCCGGGCATCCACAAGGTGGCCAATTGCCACGGCTTCGGCACCTGCGGCTCCTGCCGGGTGCTGATCACCAAGGGCATGGAGAACGCGAGCCCGAAGGGGATTCTCGAATCGGCCCGGCTGGGCGTGTCGCTCGCCTACATCGGCAACGAAAACACGATGCGGCTCGCCTGCCAGACGAAGGTGAACGGCGACATCACCGTGACGACCTGCCCGGGAATGAATCTCTACGGCGAAAACTTTTTCAGTTGAAGGAAGTCATCGCCATCGTGAAGCCCTTCGTCGCCGAGCGGGTGCTCGAGGCGCTGAAGTTCGCGCCGCTGGAGGCCTGCTCCGTTCGCGAGGTGAAGGGCTACGGCCGGCAGAAGAGCTACCTCGATCAATACGGCGACAGCGAGTATTCGCTCGCCTTCCTGCCGAAGGTGGAGATCCAGCTCTGGGTGGACGACGCCCGCGTCGATGAGGTGGTCGATCGCATCGTGGAGGCGGCCCGCACGGGCCGCATGGGCGACGGCAAGATCTTCGTCCTGCCGGCCGCAGGGCCCGTGTAGATCGTTTCGCTATCTCACGAAGATCCCGGTGGCGTACCAGATGCCGTTCGGGCCGCGGCGGATGTCGTAGCCGTAGGACGACTGCGGGCTCCTGACGGCGCTCCAGTGGCCCGAAGATTGCCGCCAGCTGGCGACGCAGTCGACGCACGAGTCGAGCAGGTCCTGGTTTTCCCAGCTCTCGGCGCAGACCTCCTGCGGATAGCCACCGCCGCCGACGCGGCCGGCGAGCGCCTGCGACCGCGACTGCCAGCCGTGGTGCCCCTGCCGGCCGATCCGGGCCTGGTGGTCGGAGTGGGCCGTGGCCGCCTCTGCGAGCGTCGGGTCGAACGAGCCCTGTGTGCTCTGCGGATGCTCCGGGTGGATTCGCACGGCGAGGATGAGGGAACGCTGCGTGAGCGAGCCCTGCGGCAGCGTCGCGAGCTCGTCGAGGTGCGACGGGCTGAACGAGTAATACTTGCCCGCCGTCCGCGGCAGGATCGAGACGATCCGGCCGGTGTAGGCGCCCGGGGTATGGTCCACCACGAAGACGCCCGGGCCGCGACGCATCTCGCGAAGCGCAGGATCGCCGACGAGGCCGGCTCCCGCGTCGTGCAGCCCCAGGCGGCAGAAGACCCAGGGCGTGCCGCTCGCTGCAAACCGCTGCTGCACGTCGGGCCGCTCGAGCCATTGTCCGGCGGCATCGGCGGGATCGCCCCCGGCCGGCTCCACCGAGACGAGCAGCATGGACTGCGCCTGGCGGGCCGCCTCGGTGGCGGCGGCATAGTCGTTGCTCATCTGCACCGCGCCGCCCACGTTCGCCTCTCCCTCGGCGATCGACGGCGGGGCAGGGGTCGCGCCCTCGGCCGGGGGCGCGAAAATCGCATCAACGAGCATGGCGGCAATCGCGCCGGCCACGAGCGACACTCCCAAGACCGATCGAATATTGTTTCTGTGCATGATGCAGGTTTCTCCTTGGCGTGAACCACTGCGGGGTTCCGACGAACTTCGATTGAATGGGAGAGGGGCGGCTCGCGGCAAGGAGTTGGGGTCGCGCAAGGGGCGTTGTCCGGGCCGACTTTTCTCGACTTAGGGCCTGGGCAATTCGCCGGAAGTCGCGATGAGGCCGACGCTTGCGCCGCTTTCGGCAAAAATCCCGCTGGGCTGCGGCAAAAGGGGGGATGGAGGGCCGCGAGAGGCTGCTGTGGGGCTGAGCCTCCCAAACGGCTAGACTCCCGTCTCGTCTTGCAATGCTTCCGAGTCCCCAGGCGCTCCACCATCATGGATGTCAGGTTTTCCAGTCGTTCAGTCGTCATGTTTCCGCTCCTCGCCTGCGGCCTGGTGGCCCTCGCTGTTTCCGGCCCCGCCGCCGCCCAAGTGCCAGCCGACCGATTCGAGGCACTCGGCACGGAAGCCCTGCGGACCACCGAATCGTTCCGGCCGGCCAGCGACGCCGCCCTCGATGCCGCCGCGAGCAACCTCCGGAACGCCCTGGTCCCGCTCGACGCACTCCTGAACCGCAGCCCCAGCGGCAATGATTGGCGGAAATACCTCGATTGGTCGACGCTTTCCGCGCAGGCCTCGTCGGGGGCCGCCGCCGACCCGGCCGCGCTGCGGCGGATCGAGAAGGCGATGAACGCCACCGAGACGGGCCTCGACATGCCCGACTTCGTCCGCGTGCGGAAGGCCGTCACCCGTTATGCCGAGGCGGCCGACGCCGCCCGTGGCGCCGATGGCGCCACGCGGTTCGGCAAGCGGCTCGACGCCCTCGCCTCGGCGCTGTTTTCCACGGCCTCGACCGGCAGTGCCGAGATGCTCGCGCCGGTGCCGCCGATTCTCGAGCGGCTCGTGGAGTCGGGGCAGGCTGGTTCGCTCGTCTCGACGATCCGCGGCGCGATGGCGCGGCCGAACATCGAGGTCGAGGTGCACGAAAACCTGCTGGCCAGCGCCGTCAATCGGCCGGTCGACCAGGTGATGCCCGTGGATGACGTCGTGCTCGGCACCCGCATCCGCGGCACGGGCCACACCACCGGCAACGTGCGGCTCGACTTCGTGCCCTCGCACGACCGCGCCGTCTTCGACCTCGTGCTCGACGCCCAAAACATCTCCCAGACCCGCGGCTCGCAGGGCCCCGTCACGGTGCACACCCGCGGCGTCACCGATCTCGACGCCCGCCGGCGGATTTTCCTCGACGGCGACAACGTCTCCGCGTCGCCGGTGCAGGCTTCGGCCTCGGCCAACACGCAGGTCACGGGCATCGGCGTCAACTCGCGGTTCGGCAAGCGGTTCATCCGCAAGATCGCCAGCCGCAAGGTCGCGGAGACCAAGCCGAAGGCCGAGGCGATCGCCGAGCGCAAGGCCAGAGACCGCGTGCGGCAGCAATTCGACGAGCAGACGCGGCCCGCCGTCGCCCAGATCGGCGAGCAGTTCCGCAGCCGTTTCCGGGCGCCGCTCGAGGCCCGCGGCCTCTATCCCGAGATGGTGCACATGCACACCACCGACACGAGCCTGCGGATCGTGGCCCGCAAGGCGCTGGCCGCGCAACTGGCGGCCTTCAGCCCGCCCCCCACGGCCGTCGGCGGCAATGTGATCACCGCACGCGTGCATGAGACCGCCGTGAACAACATCCTCGAGGAGAAACTCGGTGGCCGGATCATCACGCAGGCCGATGTCGATCGTTTGGCCCGCGAGCAGAACCTCAAGATGCCGGAGTCGCTCGAGAGCGAGACCGACCAGAAGCCCTGGGCGATCACGTTTGCCAAGCAGCGGCCGGTGACGATTGCCGCCGCCGACGACCGCGTGAAGCTGATGGTGCGCGGCGACAAATTCGTGTCGGGCGACCGCGACTTCCCCGGCATGGACATCTGGGCCACCTACGCGATCGAGTCGTCGCCCTCCGGGACCCGGCTCGTCCGCGACGGAGACGTGCAGATCTATCCGCCCGGATTCAAGCCGGGTGGCGGCGAAAAGTTGACGATGGCCGAGACCTCGCTGCGGCGCATCCTGCAGAAGCGATTCGACAAGCTCTTCAGGGCGGTGATCGACGTCGAGCCGCTGCCGCTCCAGGGTGAACTGGCCGCCGCCGGTCCGCTGCCGATGAATCAGCTCGTCGCCCGCAAGGACGGCTGGGTGGTCGCCGGCTGGCGGAAGAAAGACCCGGTTGTCTATTCGAGCGGTCAGTTTGAGCAGGGCGACTTGATCGAGGGCGAAGTCATCGAGGGTGAAATCATCGGCGGCTCGATCCAGCCGGTGTCGTTCACGCGATGACCCGCGACGACCTGCTCGCGGCGATCGAACTGGCCCTCGCGGGCGACTGGGAAGGGGCTCACGGCATCGTCCAGCGGGACGAGGCCGACCGCACGGCTGCCTGGATCCACGCGGTGCTCCACAAGATCGAGGGCGATCCCGGCAATGCCCGCTACTGGTATGCGCGGGCGGGTCGGCTCGAGTGCGTCGACCGCGAGCCCGCCGCCGAGTTGGCGGCGATCAAAGCGACGCTCGGAAAGTAGGGCAGCCTTCAGGCTGCCAACGTAGACCGCTTGATCCTCAAGTTTCCGCCAGGCCCGGAGGGCCGGGTCAGCACCAGCGAGCGGAGCTCGCCAAGAAAAAATCGCCCGGATGGCGATGTTTTTCGTGAGTATATAGACAGGCTGGAAGCCTGCCCCACCGTGACAGGCGGAAGCCTGTCCCACTGTGACAGGCTGAAGCCTGTCCTACTTGATCAGTGTCGGGGTGAGCGGCTCGAAGGGGCGGGCCCAGATCGAGCGGAACTGCACCGGGTTGCCGTGGTCCTGCAGCGTGATCGGCAGGGCGTCGTCGTGCTTCGTGTAGCTCGGCGGCACGTGGAAGAGCGTGTTGCCCTTGATCACCGTGTCGGAGTGGATGGCCACCCCGTTGTGAATCACGCTGATCCGGGCGGGCTTTGCGAGCGTGCCGTCGGTGTGGAAGCGAGGCCGCGTGAAGAGGATGTCGTAGGTCTGCCACTCGCCGGGCCTGCGGCAGGCGTTCACGGCCGGCGGCTGCTGCTTGTAGAGGGCGCCGCACTGGCCGTCGAAGTAGGTGACGGGGTTGTCGGTGCCGTCCTGGAATGAGTCGAGGATCTGAATCTCGTACTTGCCCATCAGGAAGACGCCCGAGTTGCTCCGCTGCTGCCCCTTGCCGCTCGTATCGGCGGCGGTGCGAAACTCGACATGCAGTTGGCAATCGCCAAAACCCTGCTTCGTCTCGATCCCTCCCTTGCCGACCGTGGCGATGCCGTCGGCCACCTTCCAGTTTTCGCCGTTGTTCCAACGGTCGAGGCTCTTGCCGTCGAAGAGCACGATTGCGTCGGAGGGGATCGGCGCCGGGGCGGCGGGGGCGGGGCCCGGATCGACCACGCGGGGCTTCGGCCACTCGATCGGGCTCTTCCATTCGACCGAGCCCTGCTGGCCACCCATGAGCTGCAGCCGCCGCGACCGGATCGATTCTGTGGCCGCCCGGGCCTGCGACTCGGCCTCGCCGAGCGGTAGTCCCGGGGCCATGCCGGGGCGCTCGTGCCCTGCCGCCGCCAGATAGGCATCGCGGAGGACTTCCATCCGCCGCTTCACGTCCGGTACGAACGCGGCAAACGCCTCCGGCGTCTCCAAGGCCGCTATTTTGTGGTCGCCGAGCCCCTTGAAGAGCGAGCGGGCGAAAGCCCACGAGCCGGCGTCGCTCGGATGCACGGCATCGGGTGCGAAGACGGCCTGCGGATCCTTGGCTCGCGCGGCGGCGAGCAATTCCTTCATTGGACCGTGGATGTCGATCACGACCCAGCCGTCGGCCCGCTTCGAGAGCAGCCACTTCGAGTAGGCGTCGAGGACGGCGTCGTAGTCGGCTGCGCCGGCCGGGCCGGGCTTGTCGGGCCGCTTGTCATAGAGGGGCGGCGTGAGATGGATGATCTTCGCGCCCGCCTTCTCGACGGCATCGTGCAGCCGCTGCATCCCCGCCTTGAACTTCGCGAACCGCCCCTCGTCGAGCGGCTGATAGATGCCGCAGTTCATCCCGTAGCAGGCGATCACGAGGTCGGGGCGACTCACCCGTAGCACGCGGTCGAGCCGCTCGGCCAGATCGGGCCGGGGGAATTTTCCATCCGCATGCCCCGTTTCGGAGAGGCCCGAGACGGTCTCGCTGGGCAGGCCCATGTTGATCAGGTCGGCCTCGACCCCTTCGCGCTCGAGCCAGACGGACAGCGGCGTCACCCAGCCGCCGGCATGTGTGATCGAGTCGCCGAGGCAGACGATCCGCTTGGCATGGCGGACCATGTCGGCTGGGTTGCCTGCCGAGGTGTCGGCCTGGGCCGCGACGGGCAGGAACAACAGACCGACGAGTGCGAGCGTGCGGAACATGGTCATTTCCTTCGGGTCATTTCGTGGCAGGGGTGGCACCTGTGCGGATCGCGAAGAGGTGGCTCTTGTTGGCGATGTAGAGCGTGTCTCCGGCAACAATCGGCGTCGAGTAGACGCTGTTGCCCATGTTGATCTCGGCGAGGATTTCCTTCTCCTTCCCGAGCGTGAAGACGGTGATGTCGCCATCTTCATCGCCGATGTAGACCTTCCCGTCCACGACGAGCGGCGAGCCCCAGCTCGCGGCGAGCATGTCGTGGGTCCAATGCGGCTTGCCGGTCTTCAGGTCGAGGCAATGGAAGAGGCCGCTGAAATCGGCCACGAAGAGCAGGCCGTCGGCGATGGCCACCGTGCCGCAGGTGCGGTGCATCGTCTCCTCGAAGTCGAGCTTGCCGTTTTTGTCGGCGTCGAAGCCTGGGTAGTGCCAGACGGCTGCCGAGCTAGGATTCGGACGGGCCACCTCCCCCTGCTCCTTGATCACCGCCTGCTCGCGGCGGCGGGGCAGCGGGGTGTTTGGGTCCTTGAGGCTCACGGCCAGTTCGCTCGACACGTCGCCCCGCTTCGTGGGATCGATGCACCAGAGGTGCCCCACGCCCTCGCCGTGCTCCGGATCCTCACCGACGGCGATGTAGACGAGCCCGTCGTGCACGACCGGCGTGCCGATGATGTGGTTGCGGTCGGCCCTGCCGCCGAGCGTGTATTTCGATTCCTTCGGATTGCAGTCGAATTCCCAGAGCTTCTTCGACCTTCCGTTCTCGCCGCGGGCATCGAACGAATAGAGCCAGCCGTCGCCGCCGCCGAAGAGCACCTGCGGCACGCCGCCGATCTCCGCGTAAGCCGGGCTCGACCACTGGCCGTGGAGCACGTTGGCCCCGGGCGTGTTGTCGGCCCAGAGCACCTTCCCGTCGCGCTTGTCGATGCAGAGAAAGCTCGGAGCCTCGGCATTGGGCAGATTGATGTGCCCCTCGTCGACGCCGTTGCTCGTATTCACGAAGAGGAGGTCGCCCGCGCTCGTCACGCTGCAGGAGCACATGTTGTGCTGCGACACGCCGAGCTGCTTCATCATGTCGAGCACCCACACGACATCGGCCTCGTCCTTCTCCTGGACCTTCTCCGTGGTGAACGGGCCATCGTTCTCGCCGTCGCGGAAGCCCTCTGTGTCGAGGCACTTCACCTCGCCGCGGCTGGTGACGTACCAGAGCCGGTCGCCCTCCACGAGCGGCGCGCAGCAGATCCCCTGCAGCGGCCAGTCGTGCACGCGGCCGGTGGGGAGCTTCTCGCTCGAATCCTGCCAGAGGAACGAGCCGTCCTTCGCATCGAAGGCGAGCAGGCAGCCGAGATCGACCTCGGGCGGATACCGCTTCAGCCAGCCCTTGCCGTTGTTCGAGCCGACATACGCCTTGCCGCCGGCCACGACCGGGTTGCCATAGGACTGGCTGCCGAGCGACGCCACCCAGGCGATGTTCTTGCTCGTCTCGGGCTTCCAGGCGCCGGTGGTGGCGTCGAAGTCGCCGGGCTGCCACTCGGCCGGGATGTTTTTCGCAGGTGACACGTTGTTGCGCACGGGCGAGCCGCCCCACTGGTTCCAGTCGGCGGCGCGGGCCGTCGAGGGCAGCAGCAGCAGCAGGACGCAAAACGCCACAGGCGCCAAGCGTGATGGTCCGCTCGGGGTTGCCCCTACCGTCTCGCCGGACGTTCGCTTCGGGCATCCTGCCCTGCGCTCACTCGATGCTGGCTGCGCTCCGGCATCCATGCCTCCGCTGGCCAGCAACGCCGGCTCACCGGTAGGGGCAACCCCGAGCTGCGCGTTCTCTGGCTCATTGATTGAGTCGAGTGAAAGGAACATTATTTCACGGCCTCCACGGTCACGTTGTCGATGTAGATCTCGGAGTCCTTCGAGTTGCCGAAGAAGCCGGGGCTTCCCTGGAGATTGCCGGCGGCGTGCGTGGCTTCGATCGTCCACGTGCTCGGCTCGGGCTCACCGCGCGGCCAGATCTTCCCTCGCAGAATCGCGGCCTTGTCCTGCGTGCGGGCTTCGAGCTTCATCGTGTACCAGCGGCCCGCTTCCCATGAAAACGGGATCGTCTTCGAGAAGTAGGTCGCCACCTGTGGCGGCCACGATCGGATCTGCAATTGTTGGGCAGCGCCCATCAGGTCGAGCGTGTACCGCTGGGCGATGAGACCCATGTCGGGCATCCGCGCCTTTTCGAGCGCGGCGGGATTGCCGAATGCTTTCGTGAAGGCGTCGGCATCGGAGTCTGAGGATTTTGGGGCGTCGGAGGCAGGCGAGCCCGGCTTCGCGACGCCCGTCTCCTGCGCCCGGAAGTCGGCCCGGATCACGTAATCGTGCAGCCCGATCGGCCCGATCCAGCCCTGGCTGCGCGTGCCCTTGGGGATCGTCGTCACCTTCACGAGGCACTTCGAGCCATCCACCTCGCGCACGGCATGCCGATACCGCATCCCGATCCACGGGAGCGGCGGCTCCCCCTTCACCACGCCCGTTTTGGGATCGGCCGCGAGTGGGATCTCGCCGAAGTCGAACTGCCACGGCAGCGGTGGCATCGAGCGGATGCGGGCCCGGCCCACGAGGCTTCCGACCTTCGCGGTGACGATCGCCGCGGCGTGGGCTCCGGTGGGGGCGGTGTAGGCGCCGTCGGCCGATACGGTTCCGGCCGTCGCAGTGAACGTTGCCGGCGTCTCCTTCACGAACCGGCCGGCGGCGTCAAAGAGGCGGGCAGTGAGTTTGAGCGACTCGCCCGCTGCGATCTGCGCCTCGGCCGGCACGATCTGCACCCAGGCGGGCTCGCCGGCCGGAGCCTTCGTGGCTGCCGACACCGACTCCACGCGCGACGCGGCAGTTCCGCTTGCAGTTGGTGCGGCCTGCGTTCCCAGGCAATAGAGCCGTTCGCCCGTCGTCAGATAAAGGAGGCCGTTGGCGGCGATCGGCGAGGCGGTCACCTCGTCTTCCTCGTCGAGCCGCATGCGATTCACGAACTTCACGCCGTCGGCCGTCGGCTCGAGCACGTGCCAGCCACTCGTCGAGCAGACGTAGAGCTTGCCGTCGGCCACGAGCGGGCTGCCGCGGACGATCGTGCCGAGGAGCTTCTGTGGCCGACCGACGGGGTCGCCGGTCTTCTTGTCGAAGGCGTAGACCTTCGCGCCGTCGTCGATGAAGTAGATGCGGTCGCCGAGCACCACCGGCATCGACCGGCCGTCCATCACGCCCTTCTTCTGCCAGATGGCGGCGGTCGTCGTGATGTCGCCCATGCCGGCAGCCTTGAACACGGTCGCCGATCCCATCGACGTATTGTCGAGGTTCTCCTCCGACTGCGAGATGATCACCGTGTCGCCATCCACGAGCGGCGCCGTGTTGATGCCGCGGCGGGAGAGCTTGAAGTTCCACACGGCCTTGCCCGTCCGCGGCTGGAAGTTCCAGACGCTGCCGTCGCTCGATCCGAAGACGAGCGCGGCCTGGCCGCCGAAGTCGGCGATCGACGGAGTGCTGTAGGTCGTGTCTTCCGGCAATTCCTTCGTGCCGTTCATCCAGCGGACCTGGCCCGTCGCCTTGTCCATCCCGAGGAAGCGGTGGGCGGGCCTTGCGGTGTCGCCCCAGCCCGTGACGACGGCGCTGGCGATCACGAGATCCTCGAAGACGACCGGGATGTTCGTCCGGCCGCCATACGTGGAGAGAAAGCCAAACTCCTCGTGCAGCGACCGCTGCCACTTGGTCTTGCCCGTGGCCGCGTCGATCGCCGTGAACGCGCCACACACGCCATGCGCGAAGACGGTGTTGCTCGCGGGATCAGCCACGACGGCCGACCAGCCGACCCGCTCGGCCGGCACGTCGGAGAGATAGACGTTGAAGACGTTTTCCCAGAGCTTCTTGCCGGTGGTCGCGTCGAGGCAAAGCACCTTTTCGGCCTCCTCCTGCGTGCCCGGCTTGTGCCGCACGAGCGTGAAGAGCTTCCCGCCCATGATCACGGGCGTGGAGATGCCGCCGGCCTCGTCGTTCTTCCAGGCGACGTTCGTGCCCTTGTCCGGATCGAACGACGTGACGAGCGGCGGTCCGGCGTAGTGACGATTCTGCTGCGGCCCGCGCCAGTCGGGCCAGTCGGCGGCCCTGCTCCAGCCGCCGACCATCGCGCCGGCCACGGCGGCCGCCAGCACCATCACACCACGGCTGCAAACCACGTGCTCCTCCTTCGACGCGAGCTTCAGAGACCGGCTTCCTTGGCGTCGGCCGGCAGTTGGGGATCGACGATGGCCCGGGCGCCGCGGCCTTCGTTCATCCGGCTGTCGACGTCGTCGCGGATGCTGTCGATGTCGGCGTCCCACCAGCGGCGGCGGTCGGCCAGCGCCGGCTCCTCGAGCGGCCGCACGATCCGCATGCCGACGCCGAGGGCCGGTTCTTCCGTGTACCACCACGGGCTCTTCGGAAAATTCGGATCGACATCCTTCCAAGCCACGTCTTCCGAGCCGCGGCGGGCGGCGCTGCGGCACTGCGCGGGCTCGTCGTAATAGGCGCCGCCGCGGACGATCCGCGGCGAGAGCTTGGTGGGCCACTCGATCGCGGCTGCCGCGGCCACCGGCTGCGGCAGCGCGGCCTGCTTGGCATAGCCGCCGTCCACGAGCTCGTCGACCACCCACTCGGCCACGTTGCCGTGCATGTCGTGCAGGCCAAAGGCGTTGGGCTGCTTCGTGCCGACCGCATGCGTGGTCTCCTCCGAGGTGTCGGCCAACCAGGCGCAGTCGGCGAGCGATGCGGCGTCGGCGCCGCTCGACCAGGGCGTGGTCGTGCCCGCACGGCAGGCGTATTCCCATTCGCTCTCGCTCGGCAGCCGGTAGAACCGCGCCGTGAGGCTGCTCAGCCAGCCGGTGTATTGGCGGGCGGCGAACTGCGACATCGTCACCGCCGGCTGCTGCGGGTCTTCGCCATTGGTGAACGTCATCGTCGGATCGTAGAGCGACGAGGGGGCGGTGATCGCGTCGGCCTTGTTGGCGTCGGTGACGACGCGCTTCCCGGCAGCCTGCAGCGACTTGAAGAGATCGCAGGCCGACATGTAGGCGCGGTATTCCTGCCAGGAGACCTCGCACTTCCCCATCCAAAATGGCGCCACTTTCACCTCGAACGACGGGCCCTCGTTGGCCTTTCGGCCCTCCTCGCCATCTGGACTGCCCATGCGGAACGTGCCGCCCGGGACCGGAATCATGCGAAACGTGACGTCGGTTCCGGGAATCGTCTCGTCGTATGCCACCATCCAGCCGCCCGGCACCTGGATCGCCGGGCCGTCACCGGCCGGTTTCGCCTCGCCGGCCACGAAGCCCGGGCGGTCGTCGGCGGCGGTTGCCGGGATGGCAAGGGCCATGAATGTCGACATGACGCTGGCTCTGACCAGCAGGCTGGCAAGCCGGGGGATCGGCATGGGCGCTCCAAAAAAGGCGGGAGGAGAATGGGCTGCCAAGAGGCTCGGAGCCCTAGAGTGTAATCTGTTCGAGGACCCCCTGCCCACACACGAGCACGCATTCCGTGGCCGCCCCCAAACCCACCAAGCCCCAGTCTGCAAAGTCCTCCGGCAAGGCGAAGGCCGACGACAAGCCGGCCGAAAAGGTCGTCGCCGAAAACCGCAAGGCCCGCCACGAATACGAGATCCTCGACACGCTCGAATGCGGGATCGCGCTGGTGGGCAGCGAGGTGAAGAGCCTGCGGGTGGGGCGGATGTCGCTCGACGAGGCCTATGGCCGCGTGGAGGGGGAGGAGGTCTGGCTCCTCGGCTGCGACATCCCCGAATACGAGAAGGCCAACCAGCTCAACCACAAGCCCAAGCGGCCGCGGAAGCTCCTGCTGCACCGCCGCGAGATCAAGAAGTTCGCCGGAATGGCATTCGAGAAGGGGCTCACGCTCGTGCCCCTGAAGATGTATTTCAAGAACGGCCGCGTGAAGGTGCTCATGGGCATCGGCCGCGGCCGCAAGGCCCACGACAAGCGGCAGAAGCTCAAGGCCGACACCGCGAAGCGTGATATAGAAATCGCCCTCCGCGGCCGAAGCCGCGGAGGGCGATGATTGATTCAACTGCCCTGGCGGTGGGCGTGATGATCAGGCTTCACTGGCGCCCACGAGCGCGCCGGAAGATTCGGTCGAATCCTCGGGGTGCCAGAGGGGCATGCCGCGCTGGATCCGCTCGGCGAGGATGTCGAGCTTCTGCTTGGAGCCGGCGGGCGCCGTGGTGGGAACAAACTCGGCCGTGGTGTGGGGCTCGAAATTCTCGTCGTGGCCGTAGAGTTCGATGATTTCGAAGACGTTGCGGATGCGAGCCATCGGAACGAAACAACTCCTGTTTAAAAAGTGGATTCCTTCACCCATCAAGGCGGCGGGGCGATCCCGAGCCTCTGGGCGTTTGTTTCCGGTCGTCGATTCAACATGCATGTCGAGCACGAGCGCGGCCGGGGAACGGACGCGTCGTCATGCAACCCGCGGATGGGACGGCCGAGGGCGCCGCGGCGGGAGGCAGGTCGAACAGGACTTCGCCATTATGGACCCTCGCTTGCGCGAGTCAAACATTTGGCGTGGCTGCGAAAAAATTCCGAAATGCCGGGCATTTCTGCCGTCAGGATCGGTGCAGCTTGACGCTCTCAGGGCGTCGGGATGCCGGGGGGGAGCGCGATCTCGATATCGCCCGGCGGGGGGGCTGATGAAGCTGCCGGTGTGTTGGTCGCGGCTGACGGATCGAACTTCGGCGTGTCGGTGCCGGTGCGTTCCTCGAGATCGGCCGTCAGGTGGAGGTGGTCGCCGCCGCCAGCGGGCCTCACTTCGAGCAGTGTCACGCCCCATTCCTGGCCGAGCTTCTTCCCCTCCACGACGACGAGCCCGCTCCCCTTCGGACCCTTGGCCTCGAACTGCATCGCGGCGATGCCGTCGGTCTCGTTGGCGCGGCCATTGACCGTGGGGCTGAATTCTATCGGCCCGCCGAGCAGTTCGATGACGCGGGAGTTCTTCGAGACCTCATCCTTCGCCACGCCCACGATCGGGTGGTTGGCGATTCGGCCGCAGCCGGCGAGGCAGAGCAGCACCGCAAGGAGCGTCGTCAATCGAAGCATCATCGTTCCTCCGTGAACGGCGTGGGGAATCGGTGGCCGGTGTGGGAATCAGCCCTTGGCGTCGTTGGCCCGGCACCAGGCGATCTTGTCGGCCGTCGTGGTCGGCAGCGCTCCGCCGCCGGCCGCCTTCTTCGCCTTGGGGGCGACGGCCGGCTCGGCTGCCGGGGCCACTTCTTCAGCTGCCGGCTCCGCGACGGGCGCGGCTTCGGCGGGGTCCTTCTTCGCGCGGGCTGCGGCGAGGATCTCCGCCGTGGAAGGCTTGGCGCCGGCGGGCTTGGCCGGTGCTGCCGCGCCGCCCGACTTTGCCCGCGCGGCGGCGAGGATGTCGGCCGTGGAGGGCTTGCCGGCGGCGGCCGGTTTGGCGGCGGTCTTGGCGGCGGGCTTCTCGCCGGCAGGCTTCGCGGGTGCAGCAGCCTTGGCCGGCTTCTCCTCCGGCGGCTTGGGCAGCGGCTTCGGCACGATCTTCAGCGCCGAAGGGTCGATGTCGTACCAGCCGATGTTGTTGAATTGGTCAAACTCGACCAGGCAGCGGCCATTCATGTTGACCGTCTTCACCTGGCCGGTCGTCTTGGCGAACCGGGCGAGCTCGGGGGCGGGGGAAGCGATCACGACATATTTGTCGGTCCACTCGGACTTCAGCCGCTCGATCACGTCAAACATGACTCTGTTCCAAGGATTGCCACCGGCGCTGCCCGCCGGGAAAAACCAGCCAAACCGCCTAAGAATCTGATCGATCGCGGGGGGGTTCGCAAGGCAGGAGCACCAAGCCCCGGGCAGAGAAAGCATAGCCCCACTGGATCGTCGCGGGCAGGGCGAGGCCCGCCAGCGGCGGCGCGATGGTCGCGGGGCCGGCCGGGCCGTGGTAGGTCGATCCCAGCCAGGCCGGTGGCTCGATCGCGCGGCAGGCGATTTCGAAGAGGGCGCGATCCGGGTCGCGGGGATCCGGGCCGATGCTCGCCGAGAAGTGCGACCGGCCGGCGAGCCCCACACCGAGGACCGCCTCGCCGCGCGGCGTCTGGAGTCGCGAGAGTTCCACGATCACGGGGGATGCCGGCCAGCGCGGGTCTCCATCGGCCCGCGGTCCCTCCACGGATTCCCACACGCTCCCGTCGCGGAGCGTCACGCGGTGCGACCAGCGGTCTTCCGCCCAGGTGAACGTGATCGTCAGCGGGCCGATCGCGAGCGTGAGCGGGGCGTGCGGTCCAGAGGCGGCCATGCGAGACGAGAACTGCGGGGTGAGGGGGGGCGGGAGACTCGTGGTCGTAGCCGTGGACGCGGCGGAGGTAGCATACGCTCGTCGTTTCCCTTCCGATATGGAGGCTCTCCGTGGAACCTCGTCGCTCACTCGGCTGGCCGATCCTGCTGGGCGTCGTGCTCATCGGGTCGATCATCGCGCTGGGCGTGGGCTGGGTGCTCGTGAGCATCGCCGCCGCGCTCGGCTCGGAGAACGCGGCCTTCTACTACGCGGTCCTCGGGGTCGGCGTGGCCCTGCTCGTGCTCGTGCTCGTGGGGGTGATCGTCTACCTCGCGCTCACGGTGAAGGCGATCGCCCTTTCGCAGCGGCAGAGCAACTTCATCGACAGCGTCACACACGAGCTCAAGAGCCCGCTCGCCTCGCTCAAGCTCTACCTGCAGACGCTCACGCGTCGGCCGGTCTCGCCCGAGCAGCAGGCCGACTTCCACCGCTTCATGCTGCAGGACGTGGAGCGGCTCGACACGCTCATCGATCACCTGCTCGACGCCGCCAAAACGCTGCAGCGGCGGCCGGCGCAGGCGACGGAGACCGCGGCGCTCGAACCGGTGCTCGTGCGGGCTCGCGCGAATGCCGTGCGGCGGTATGGCGTGCCCGAGTCGAGCGTGCGGCTCGACTGCGATGCCGGCCTGCGGGTCCGCGGCCGCGAGGCCGATCTCGAGATCGTGTTCCGCAATCTCGTCGACAACGCGGTGAAGTATTCGCTTCCCGAGCCGATCGTCGCGGTGACGGCACAGGCCGCAGCGCAGGGCAGGGTGGTCGTCATGGTGTCTGACAACGGCCCCGGCATCCCGATCTCGCAGCGAACCAACGTCTTTCGCCGGTTCACGCGGCTGGGGAGCGAACTCGAGCGATCGACGCCCGGCACCGGCCTCGGCCTGTTTCTCGTGCGGTCGCTCGTGAAGCAGCTGCGCGGCAAGGTGACGGTGAGGGGCCGCCTGCCCGACCGCGGCACGATCATGGAAGTGGAGATCCCCGCTGCGTAGCCGCGCGGTCTTTTCCGTCGGGGCGAGGCTGGTCTAATCGGGGCATGAATCCCAC
>JBIIQM010000018.1:0-49505 GCA_044342075.1 Pirellulales bacterium | reverse complement strand
TTTTGCCAGCCCGGGTTCCACGGCGGTGGCGAATATGGCAAGGCCGTCTTTCGCGAGGTCGTCGAATCGGCCGCGAGCCAAAGCGACGTGCAACTGTGGGCCGCGATCGACCCGACGCTCTTTATCGACGACTGGGTCTGGGAACGCTGCCGCCGTCACGGCGTCAATCTCGTGGCGGTAAAGTCGTTTGACGACGTGGTGTCGCTCGTCAACTCCGAGCGGTTCGACACCTTCTTCGCGCCCGCGATCGTCGCCTACACGGGCTACGAGTACATGAAGCGGGTCGGGGGTCCCTTGAAGTTCATCCCGGGACGCACGCGGGTGATCGGTACGTTGCTCGACGTGCGCGATCTGGAACTTGCCGAGGACTGGGAGCAGATCGCGAGAGCCCGACGGCAGGCCGGGTGTGTCCGCGAGGCGTCGCTCTCGGCGGCCGCATGGCAGGCGGAGGCAAGCCGCCAGGCCAGCCATACGGAGACGCTTCGGGCCATGTATCAAGGCATCTGCGCGAGCCCTGCCCTTCATGAACTCGTGACGATCTCCGAATATTCGGCTCGAAGCATTCGCGACCGGGTTGGCACGTCGCGGCCGATCCACGTGCTCTACGCCCCGGAAAAGGGCCGGCCGCAGCCCGAAAGCTTCAGGTGGCGCGGTATCGACCTCGCCACCGATCCGTTCGCGTTGGTCCTCAACGCCGGCCGCGACGAGAAGAATGCCGTGTCGGTCGTCGCCGCTTTCGACCGGCTCTTCTCGGATTCATCGTTCGCAGCCACCCAACCACAGTTGAAGCTCGTGCTTACCGGCATCAATGGCCTCAACGATCTCGGTATCCGAAAGCCCGTGCATACGGGCAGATTCGTGACGATGCCGCACCGCTCCGCCCCCCAGCTCGAATGGCTCTTGGCTCGGGCCCGCTTCCTCGCCTACGCGTCGTTCAACGAGGGATTCGGCTACCCACCTCTCGAGGCGATGACCTACGGCACGCCAAGCGTGATCGGTGACAACACGTCGGTGCCGGAGGTGTGCGGCCCCGCTGCCGTGGCCTGCGACCCATTCGACCTCGATTCCGTGGCCGGTGCGATTCGCGCGATCCTGGCCGCGCCACCTTCTCCACACGCTCTTCAAACGCACCTGGCCGCGATCGCATCCCGCCAGCAGCGCGACACGCGGTCACTCGCCGATCTCATCTGCAGCAGGGCCGCACCGGCCGCGTCGACCGCAGCAGATCGCCAACCCGCTGCTCGCATGAGGGCCGCCTGACACTCGACTCTCTGCGAACGAACTCGTGCGGCCCGCTCCAGGTTTCAGGCGTGATCGTCGCGAAATCCTGAGGAAGTGACGCCGCCACTCAGTACTGCTCGCCACCATCGTCAGCGGCGGAACTCGGCAATGCGAGCGGCTTCGGCTTGTGGCGAACCGCGCGGCGGGCATTCTCGTCGCGGAGCCGCTCGACCGCGGCCTCGAGGCTCATCGCGCCCAAGTCGCCGTCAAGCCGGTCGCGGAGGCTCACCGTGCCGGCTGCCTCGTCGCGCGGGCCGCAGACGACCATCATCGGAATGAGGTCGAGCTGCGCGGTGCGAATCTTCGCGCCGAGCTTCTCGGCAGCGAGGTCGAGACCCGTCCGCAGGCCGGCCGCCTCCAGCCGCGACTGCACCTGCTTCGCATACGCCTCGCTCTTCTCGCTCACCGGGATCACGCGCACCTGCTCGGGCGCGAGCCACAGCGGAAACGCCCCGGCGAAGTGCTCGATGAGCACGCCGACGAACCGCTCCATGCTTCCCAGCGGCGCACGATGGATCATCACCGGCTGATGCTTGGCGTTGTCAGCGCCGATGTATTCGAGGTCGAAGCGTTCCTTGCTTGGCAGGTTGTAGTCGAGCTGCACGGTGCCGAGCTGCCACTCGCGGCCGAGCGAGTCGTTCACCACGAAGTCAATCTTCGGGCCGTAGAAGGCGGCCTCGCCCGGCTCCGGCTCGCAGCCCGGCAGGTTCATCCGCCGCGCCACCCGCTCGATCGCCGCCTCCGCCTCGTCCCACCGCGCCGGCGGGCCGACGTATTTGTCGCTTTTCGGATCGCGGAAGCCGAGCCGCACGCGGAAGTTGTCGAAGGCCAGGCTCTCGAGCACTTTCAGCGTGAAGTCGATGCAGCCCTCCACCTCCTGCTCCACCTGCTCCGGCGCGCAGAAGATATGCGCATCATCCTGCGTGAAGCCGCGCACCCGCGTCATCCCGCCGAGTTCCCCCGACTGCTCGTAGCGGTAGACGGTGCCGAATTCGGCGAGCCTGAGCGGCAGATCCTTGTAGCTGTGCGGCCGCGCCTTGTAGATCATCGTGTGGTGCGGGCAGTTCATCGGCTTCAAGAGATACTGCTCATCTTCCGCCATTACGATCGGCTTGAACTGGCTGTCGGCGTAGTAGGGATAGTGGCCGGAGATCTTGTAGAGATCGACCTTGCCGATGTGGGGCGTGTAGACCGGCTGGTAGCCGCGGGCCGAGAGCTCCTCGCGGACGAAACTCTCGAGCGTGCTCCGCAGCGTGGCCCCCTTGGGCATCCAGAGCACGAGGCCCGAGCCCACGAGCGGGCTCGTCGTGAAGAGATCGAGCTGCTTGCCGAGCACGCGGTGATCGCGGCGGCGGGCTTCTTCGAGCGCGGCCAAGTGCGCGTCGAGATCCTCCTGCGAAAACCAGGCCGTGCCGTAGAGCCGCTGGAGCTGCGCGTTGTTGGCGTCGCCCTTCCAATAGGCGCCGGCGATGTTCGTGAGCTTGAAGGCGCCGATGCAGCCGGGGCTCGGCACATGGGGGCCGCGGCAGAGATCGACAAACTCCCCCTGCCGGTAGAACGAGAGCGTGGGGTGGTCGGCCAGTCCCGTCTGGATGTGCTCCACCTTCAGCGGCTGGTTCAGGTCGCGAACGATCTCCACGGCCTTGTCCCGCGGCACCTCCACCCGCTCGAACGCTTCGTCGGCCTCGATGATCTTCTTCATCTCGGCTTCGATCCGCGGGATGTCTTCGTCGGTAATCGGCCGGCTGGCTCGCATGTCGTAATAGAAGCCCGCGCCCACCGTCGGTCCGAAGGCGAGTTCGACGCCGTCGAAGAGCCGCATCACGGCGCGGGCCATCACGTGGGCCGCCGAGTGGCGCATCACGGGCAGGGCCCGCGGATCGCCCGCCTTCAAAAACTCGATCGCCACCTCGCCGCCGGCGGGCAGCGGGGCATCGAGCCCGACCGCCTTGCCGTCGAGGAGCGCCGCGATCACCCGCGGCTTCTTCTTCCCCTTCCCTTGATCGGCCGGCCCGGCCACTTCGGCGACGACATCGGCCACCCGCGCGGCCTGGGAAAACTCGCGAACGACTCCATCGGGAAAGCGAACGGTGGGCATGACGGGTCTACCAGGGAGGGAAGGGCTTGTTCGGAGGGAAGCCGCGCGGCGGCGTTTCCCGCAAAACCGGCACAGTATCCCCGCGGCGGCTCGGGCGACAAGGCCGTTCCGGCCCCGCCACGGCCGCTTCGCTTGACTGCCTGCGGATTGGGCGCGAGACTCATTCGTGCCAACTTCGCGGGCGATTAGCTCAGTTGGTTAGAGCACCAGCTCGACAAGCTGGGGGTCATAGGTTCGAGTCCTATATCGCCCATTCCGCGTTAGAACCGCCAGCCGAGGCCGGAGTCGACGTAGTACGACGCCGCGTCCTGCGTCAGCCCCCAGCCCATGCGGCAGCCGATCTCGAGGTTGGGGGTGATCATGAAGTGCGTGCCGGGACCCACGAACGGCCTGACGCTCTCGTCTTCGAGCCCTTCGCTCCAGCTGCCGAACCATTCGGCATGCACCTCCCAACGCTCGCTCACCGGCATGCGGAGCACGGCCGAGGGCATCCACTTGTTGAAGAGCCCTTCGGCGCTGTCGGCGAGCACGTAGCGAACAGCCGCGTCGAACCGCCAATCGCGGGCGAGCTCCCATCCAAAGACATACGTGGCCGCCGGCTCGGTACCCCAGACCTCGCCTGAGAGCGGTGTAAATGCTTCGATGATCGCACTGCTGCGCGGCACCCACCCTTCCTGCTCGGTCACGAGCGCCTTGAAGCCGTAGAGCAGGTTCGACTCCGATGTGAGTTCGTCTCCCTCGATGCCCTCGCCCACCTCGACCGCGGTGACCACGCTCCCGCCGGAGCCCGCCTCGTAGTTGAAGCCGAACCGCCACTCGAAGCGCTCCGTGGCACCCAGGCGGATCAGCAACTCCGGATAGCTGTTCGTCGCGGGCGTGCCGCGGTTGTCGATGAACGAATAGGAGACCTCGGTGAGCACGTGCCCCGCTGCCACCGTCTTGGTCGCGGGCGTGAAGGCGTCGCGATCCGTGTCGAGCTCACGGAATTCCTGGGCGCAAGCCGGTGCTCCGGCGATCAGCGCCGCCATCGCAATCACGCGAGAGAGTGCCCGGTGCATCGGCATGTGCTTCCGATCGATAAATGCCGATCGCATTCCGGCCCTTCGGCACTCTGTTTTTCGACCAGTTCGCGGTTCGGATTGGAGCCGCCGGAAAGCGACTCGCACGGGCCTCGTCGTTCAGCGCCGCCACGGTCGCGTTGAAATGGAGAATCACGGCAATCTGGGGGCCGTGGCGGAGCACATGGGGACGACGAACGAGGCACACACGACGGCGTCGATAGCGGCCAGTAGGGACACGTTCATGCGGGCAGCTTCGCCGCGAGCCAGGCTTTGTAGCCGCCCACGATGTCGTACACGCTGGCGCGGCCGAGCTTCTGCAGCAGGCTGGCGGCGATCGCGGAACGGTAGCCGCCCTCACAGTGCACCGCCACGGGCCGGTCGGGCGGGATCTCGCCGATCCGCTCGTCGAGGTGCGTCAGCGGGATGTTGAGGCTGCCTTCGATATGGCCGCCGGCATGCTCCGCATCGCTCCGCACGTCGATCACGATGGGTGCCGGACCGGCGTCGGGCCGCTTGCCTGCGAGCCATTCGGCGAGGGCGGGCGCCGTGATCCGCGCCGTCCGCTCGACGAGATCGTCGCGGGAGGCGAGGGCGCTCATGCCGCCGGCGAGATAGCCGGCCACGTTGTCGAAACCGATCCGGCCGAGCCGCATCACGGCCTCGGCTGCGGGGTCATCGCCTCCGCTTGGCCCCCCCTCCTCGGCGATCACCACGATCGGCTCGTCGTGGGAGAGCATCGACCCCGCCCACGTCGCATACTTGCCGTTCAAGGCGATGTTGAGGCTTCCCTTCAGGTGCCCCCCCTCGAAGTCGATGCCGTCGCGGACGTCGAGCAGCTGGCCGCCCGACTTCTCGAGCGCGAACACCTCGTCGAGCGACAGAGGCTTGAGCGTCTTCTGCATCGAATCCTCGAGCGAAGCCCGCTCTTGGCGGTTCAAGATCGCGTCGTGCACGAAGTAGTCGGGCGCCTCCGGCTGGTCGGCCGTCACGATCTTCTTGAAGTCGTCACGGCTCATCGGCTGGAGGGCGTAGTTGAACTTCTTCTGCTCGCCGATCGTGGAGACGGTCTCCTTCGACAGGCTCTTGCCGCACATGCTGCCCGCCCCGTGGGCCGGGTAGACGAGCGTGGCGTCGGGCAGGATCACGAGCTTGTTCGTGATGCTGTCATAAAGCATGTCGGCGAGCTCGTCCGCCGTCACGCCGACGCTCGCCAGGAGGTCGGGCCGGCCCACGTCGCCGATGAAGAGGGTGTCGCCGGTGAGCACGGCCAGCGGCTCGGTGCGGCTCTTCGCCACGTCGTAGACGAGGATCGAGATTCCCTCCGGCGTGTGGCCGGGCGTTTCCATGATCTCGAGCTTCACGTCGCCAAACTCGATCACGTCTCCATCCTTCAGCTTCACGCATTCGAACTCCGCCTCCGCCCGCCGGCCGAGATGGATGGTCGCTCCCGCCTTGTCACGCAGTTCGATGTGGCCGGCGATGAAGTCGGCATGGAAGTGCGTGAGGAAGACGTGCCTGATCGTGTAGCCGCCGGCCTTGGCGTCGGCGAGGTATTGATCGATGTCACGCTGGGGGTCGACCACCGCGGCCGTCTTCGTCTTGTCGTCCGTGATCATGTACGACGCGTGCGAGAGGCACGAGAGGTAGTACTGCTGAATCTTCATGGCAGGCCTCCGCTTGGTATGCGCATCAGCGGGAGCAGCTGGTGGCCGTGCGACAGGCCTGGTTCCACGGCATCCGGGCGATCAGCATCGCCATGCCGCAGGTATCGGTGATCCCGGCAAACACGAGGCCGCAGCCCACGAAACCGGCCAGACCCGCACCGATCCGCTGCCACATCAGATCGGGGCCGAAGGCGGCCAGCGCCGCGCCGACGGCGACGAGCGCCCCGGCGGCGATTCGCACCTGCCGCTCGAGCGACATCACCTTGCGGCCGCGAATGACCGGCACTCCCGCGGCCTCGCAGGCGGCGGTACCCCCTTCGACGCTGATCACGTCCGTGCGGCCGGCCGCCAGGAGTTTCTCGCAGGCCTTCTGGCTGCGGGTGCCCGACTTGCAGACGAAGTAGAGCGGCCCGTTGCCACCCAGCGACGCAACAGCCTTCGCGTCGAGGCGGTCGAGCGGGATGTTGTGGGCGAAGTCAACGTGAACCTCGCCGTATTCGGCCGGCGTGCGCACGTCGATGAGCGTGACCTTCTCTCCCTTGCGGCGGAGATCGGCGAGTGTCGTGGGGGAAATCGTGGCAACCATGAAAACATCCTCCGGTTTTGGGTGTCGGAACCAGCATGTCGAGGTCGCGTTCCTGCTTGATCCATTGCAGACGATCGAGCCGGGGAACGCTAGCCCATCGTACCGCTGCAAAACGCGTCGCGGCGGCTCGCGGTATGCTGAATCTCCATCCAGAGCCCGTTTCTCTGCCCCCTATCGCCCGTTCTTCAGGCAGCCCGATGCCGCAACGGTTTCGCATTCCGCCGCCCCCGCCGGGCATGCCGAAGCGGCTGAGGCCGTGGTACTTCGCGATCGCGGCGATCGCGTCTGCCATCGTGGCCGCATTACCCGCCTGCCCCCTGCACGACGCGGCCGGCCGCCCCGTCTGGCGAGTCGAAACGGTCCACGACGGCGACACCGTCACCTGCCTCGACACCGAGGGCAAGCCGCGGAAGATCCGCCTGCAGGGGATCGACGCACCGGAATTCGACCAGCCCTACGGCCGCCTCTCGCGCAACGCGCTCGATGGCAAACTCGCCGGTCGCCGCGTGCGCGTGGAGGGCATGGCATACGACCAGCATGGGCGGCTGCTCGGCACGCTCTGGATCGAGGACCGCAACATCAACCGCGAGATGGTGGCTGACGGCCTCGCCTGGGTGTTCGGCGGGTTTTCTCCCGACCCCGATCTCGTCGACGCCGAGTCGTCAGCGCGGCGAGGCCGCCGCGGGCTCTGGGCCGACCAGCATCCGGTTTCCCCCTCGCAATGGCGATCGGAGCACCCGCCCCACCGCTGAGAGTGCCGGGCCGGGCGGCGTGAACCACGCCGCCACTTTCGGCGCGGTCGATTGTGGTTTAGGGTGAGCCACCTATGAGCGCCGCGCGGGAAGTCGTGATCACGGGTCTCGGTGTCGTCAGCCCGATCGGCATCGGCTGCGGCGATTTCTGGGATGCGCTCGAGCGCGGCACAAGCGGCATCCGGCTCGTCGACCTCTTCGACGCAAGCTCCCTGAGCGTTCGCTTCGGCGGCCAGATTCCCGACTTCGATCCCAAACTCTACGTGCGGCCGCGCAAGAGCCTGAAGGTGATGAGCCGCGAGATCCAACTCGGGTTTGCTGCCGCCGACCTCGCCGTCAACGACGCAGGAATCGCCACGGGCGGCATCGAACCGGAGCGGTTCGGCGTGGTCTTCGGCAACGACATGATCTATGCCGATCTCGAAGACCTCGAGGGCACCTACCGGCGCAGCCGCCGCGATGGCCAGTTCGACTTCGGCCTCTGGTCGGAGGCAATCCAGGAGGAACTGCACCCCCTCTGGCTCCTCAAACATTTGCCCAACATGACGGCCTCCCACATCGCGATCGCGCTCGATGCCCGCGGCCCGAACAACACGATCGTGCTCGGCGACGTCTCGAGCCTCCTGGCGTTGGCCGAGGCGGCGAGCGTGATCCAGCGCGGCTGGGCCGACGTCATGCTCACCGGCGGCACGGGCTGCCGGCTCCATCCCACGGCGCTCGTCGCGCGGGGCGATGCCCTGCTCTCCCATCGGGCCGGCGATTTCCGCCGCGCCTGCCGCCCCTTCGATCGCGACCGCGACGGCATGGTCAACGGCGAGGGCGCCGCGGCGATCGTGCTCGAATCGCGGGAGCACGCCGAGCGGCGCGGCGCGAAGATCCGCGGCAGGATCCTGGGCACCGCCGCGCGGTGCGAGCCGAAGGCGCGGCGCGAGGGCGTCACGGGCGCCTCGCTTCGCCAGGCGATCCGCGCCGCCTTGGCAGCGGCCCGGCTCGAGCCGGGCGATGTGGGGCATGTGAACGCCCACGGCGTGAGCACCATCGAAATGGACAGGCTCGAGGCCGTGGCCATCGCCGCGGAGCTCGGCGACGTGCCCGTCACCGCGCCCAAGAGTTCGTTTGGCCATCTGGGGGCCGCCGGCGGCGCGGTCGAGTTGGCCGCGAGCATCCTCGGACTCGAGGCGGGGCTCGTGCCACCGACGCTCAACTACGAAACGCCCGATCCGCTCTGCCCGGTCAACGTGGTGCACGGCGAGCCATTGGCGGGCCGCCCAGGAACGGCGCTGGCCGTCAACTTCTGCTCCACCGGCCAAGCCGCCGCCGTCGCGATCGGGGCAGGCTGACGATTGCTTACCAGCTGCCTTCGCAGCCGAGCGAGAGGCCGTTGTAGAAGATCTGGCCGCCGGCATCGATCGGATTGACGCGCACACCGTCGAGATCGAACTGCCGGTTGGTGGTCGCGATGCCCGCCACCCAGAGGAAGTCCCAGCCCGCCTTGATCGCGAAGTTGGGCGTAACATTCCAGCCGGCGAAGAGCGATAGGTCGCCGATGAAGCCGGGCGCGAACTGATCGGCCGAGCTCGCGCGGTTCGCCGAGCCCGTCTGGAGCGGGATCGTGGCAGGCGGTGGGCTGGGGTTGGGGATCGTGCTCAGCGTGTTCACGCTCTGCACGAGCTGCTGGTTCGCGGCGAACGACATCGCCGGCGTCGCCCGGCCCCGCAGGCCCCAGAAATAGAATTCGTTTTGGCTGATGAGCTCGCCGCCGAGGTTCAGACCCCAGAGCCAGTTCTGCGTGTTGATGCCGTAGTCGCCGCTGAACTCGCTGGCGGAGACGTCGTTGCGGCGGCTCGAGAACGTGAAGCCTTCGTTCACCGTCGCCACCCGCGTGCCGACGATCAGCGCCGGGAGCCAGGCCCGCTCGGCATGCCGCGTCCAGTTGCCGTTGGGCGACATGACGAGCTGGTCGCGGCCGAGCCGGCGATGGAGCTTGTAGTTCCACTCCATGCTGTTGAAGTTGGAGTTGTGCGTGGTGCCGTAGCGCTGGGCGCCGTCGAAGCCTGGTACCTGCGAGGCCAGCGGCGTGATGAGGAACGATCCGGGTAGCGCGTTCCAGGAGTCCTGCTGGCCATACGAGAGGCCGCCGTAGTAGGTCATCTCGAGCGACCGGTCCCGGTCGAGGTAGTCGCGGCCGATGTACTTGCCAAACGTCACCCGGGCTCCAGCGGAGAGGTCGAAGGGAACGCCCGTCGTCGTGAGCGTGCCGACGGGGTTTTCGCGGCCAGGCCGGAACGTGGCGTCGTGGCCGAGGATGCGGCGGTAATTGCGGCTCCGGTCGAACCAGAGCACGTCGGCCGAGCCATACCAGTTGCCGTTGGAGAACCATTCGCCGCTGCTCGCCTCGTAGGGCATCTCCTCGACGCCAAAGTCTTGGATCCGCAGGCCGTCGGCGGCGCGCGACGACACCTCCTCGAGCGGCGCCGCCACCGGCTCCATGGCCTCGACTGCGGAGTCGGGGGCCACCATTTCATTCGTGACGATCTCGTCCTCCACGACCACGCTCGGGATCATGAGCGCCTCGATGGGCGCGTTTTCCGACGCCGCGAGGTCGGCAAACTGGATTGGTACGATCCCGTCCGTGTCCGCAGCCTGCCCTACGGCGCCGACCATCGCCCCTGCCAACACGGCCGCCAGGCGGCAGCCGTGTCGAAGCAGCGTGTGCAGTCGCGGGTTGGGTCGCGGGTTGTTCACAGCTCGTTTCCAGCTCGTCGGACGAAGCGGCCGGGCCTGCGTTCCCCGGATATCCGTCACACTCACTACACTTCTTCGTCATCGGCACGACCGGCCCAACAGAAAATCCCGGCTCAATCAGCAGAACCCTCTGCATCCAGCCCAGCTTCACACGCCCCATCCTGCCTCTTTCCCCAAGGGTCGCCACCATGCCTCACGGCCTCGCCTCGTTGATCGCGTCGGGTACGAAACTCTGGCTCGATTCCATCGATCCCGACCTCGTCCGGACCAATAGAGCGGCGGGAGCCACGGGCGCCACGAGCAATCCCGTGATCATCTCCGACCTGATCAAGACGGGCCGTTTCGATGACCGGATCGCCGCGCTGGTGAAGGCCGGCCACGACGACGACTCGATCGCCTGGGCGCTCACCGACGAGTTGGTCCGCGGCGCCCAGGGGGTGTTTCTCGACGTCTGGAAAGAGTCGCGCGGCAACGATGGCTGGGTGAGCTTCGAACTCGACCCGCTGCTCGAAGACCCTGCGAACGGCCTCACCGAAGATGACCGTGTCGCCCGTTATGTGGCGCTCGGCACACGCTGGAGTGAGGGCCAGCCCAACCGCATGATCAAGGTGCCCGCCACACCGGCCGGCATCCGGGCGCTCGAGCCGCTCGCCACCGCGGGCGTGCCCCTCAATGTCACGCTCATCTTCACGCTGCCTCAATACGAGCGGGCCCGCGACTCGGTCTGGCGGGGCGCCCAGAAGCGCGGCGGGCTCGATTCCTTCAAGAGCGTCTACAGCGTGTTCGTGTCGCGGATCGACGTCTACACGGAAAAACATGACCCCGGCCTGTCATCGGCCGCCCAGGGAATGCTCGGAATCGTGAACGCGAAGCGGGCCTGGGCCTCCAACCGCAACTTCTGGAAGGCCAACCCCACGCCGCTCGAGCAGGAGATCGTCTTCGCGAGCACCGGCGTCAAGCAGGCAGGGCTCGATCCATGCCGCTACGTCGCGGCGCTCGCCGGCGACGACATCCAGACGAACCCGCCGGCCACCAACGAAGCGGCCGACGATCCCGCGCGGACCTTCACGCCCCAGTTGGAGCAGATGCCTGCGGCGGAGGTGGTCGTGGAGCTCGACCGCACGGTCGACATGCGCCGGCTCGAGGACGTGCTGATGCGCGAGGGCGTCGAGAAATTCGTGTCGCCGCAGAAGGCGCTCCTGGCCCTCATCGCCTCCCGCCGGTCAAAGTAGACCGCTTCGTCCCGAGGCAGCTTCCCTAACCGGCACTCTTCGCATAACCCGGCGCGCCGGAGGGCCTGCTGAACCGCCCCCCCTTTCGGACCGATAACGGATGAAAGGAAAGGCCGCGACCGCCGTCCGCGGCGATGGGCAGTGCACGTGAAGCGTCAACACATCCTGTTCTTGGGGCTCCTGCTCTTCTTCGCCGGGATTCAGTTCCGGATGGTGGAGTCGTTCACGCTCAGCGAGAAGTCGAGCCACTTCGTTTCGGCGCAGATGGGCCACGGCGGCCAGCAGCCGCAGAGCGTGTGGGGCAATAACCTGCCCGGCCGCAAGGTCGTGGAGCCGCCCAAGTGGCTCGGGCTCGCGCTCATGTCGGTCGGCTCGGTGCTCACGCTCAAGAGCCTGACGACCCGCGGCGCCTAGACCGGCGCGTAGACCGGCGCTAGGCGGCTTCCACGCCCGGGCTTTCGCCGAAGTAATACTTCTTGGCGTCGGGGTTGTTGAGCACTTCCTGCGCCGTACCGTGGCAGAGCACCTTGCCGGCCCGGATCACGTAGCTGCGGTCGGTGATCGCGAGCGTCTCGCGCTCGCGGTGGTCGGTGATCAGGATCGAGATGCCGTCGTCGCGCAGGCCGCGGATGATCTTCTGGATCGAGTGGATCGTGACGGGATCGATGCCCGTGAACGGCTCGTCGAGCAGGATGATGCGGGGCTCCGTGACCAGGCACCGGGCGATCTCGAGTCGGCGCTTCTCGCCGCCCGAGATGTAATGCGCCTTCGACTTGCGGATCTTCACGATGTCGAATTGCTCGATGAGTTCGTCGCACCGCCGCCGCCGCTCTCGGCGATCCATTCCCACGAGCTCCATGATCGCCAGTAGGTTCTGCTCGACCGTCAGCTTGCGGAAGACGCTCTGCTCCTGTGCGAGATAGCCCATGCCGCCATCCCGCGACCGTTTGAACATCGGCCAGTGGGTGATCTCGGCGTCGTCGAGGAGCACCTGCCCCGCGTCGGGCATGACGAGGCCGCAGGTCATGCGGAAGCTCGTCGTCTTGCCGGCGCCGTTGGGGCCGAGCAGGCCGACGATCTCGCCGGCCTCGACGTGAAAGGCGACGCCGTCCACCACGCGGCGGCGGCCGTAGTTCTTCACGAGTCCTTCGACGGAAAGAAGCGGCATCGGTCCTCCTTTACCGGACGAAGCCCATCCTCGCGAAGTTCGGCCACGAGGGCAATCGCACCTCGGCGCCCCCAATTTTCACGGGAATCGCCCAACTCGCCGGGACGGCATGGGGCCAGAAGATGGCCAGGGCCTTGCCGACCAGGAGGCCGCGGTCGACGTGGTGCCCCTGGATCCACATGCGGCCGTCCTTGCTGGCCGCCGAGTTGTCGCCGAGCACGAAGAACTGGTCCGCCTCGAGCGGAAACTCGAGCCGATCCCGCTCGATCAGCTCCCCCGGGCGGCTGCCTACGTCGAGGGCGCCGATGTAGTAGACGTCGCGGAGGACCCGCAGATTCGCCACCCGCACGCTCGCCCCCGTCGCCTTGATCCCCACCGGGGCGAGATCGCCCGATTCGTTCCGGCCCGGCTCGATCTCGCCGTCGTAGGGCTGGGCCGTTTCGGCATCCTCGATCGACCGCATCCAGATCGTCGGCCGGTCGAATTCGATGCGGCGACCGTTCACGAAGAGCGAGAGTTCGTCGTCGACATTCGCGAAGAGGATTCGCCACGAGCCCTTGCCGTGGACGGGCGTGCGAGCTTTCGGCTCTTCCCGCGAATCGGCCGCCTTGATCGTGAGCCGCACGTCGCCGGTGGCGAGATTGAAGACGCAGCGGTGGGCCTTGCCCGCCTCCACGAGATCGAGCGCGAGCGACCCGCCATCACCGCGGTTCTCCAGCTCGAATTCGATGGCCAGATCACCGACCCAATGCGGCCGCGTCGCGATCGCGTTGTAGGGCTGGAAATCGTCGATGATCCGCGGCCGCACCGGATCGGGAAGCGTCTCCTGCCGCTTCATCGCCAGCCACTCCTCGGCACTCGGCAGGAAGTGGCGGTAGCGCAGCATCGCCGACGCCTCCGGATCGGCACAGGCCACCGAGAAGGAGCGGCCGGAGTCGTCCGTCTTCCAGAGGCAGGCCGGCTCGGCATCGGGCCGCGACCAGTCGCTCCAGGAAAGGGGCCAGTTCGCCTTCCGCAATTCCGGCGACACGAAGCGGCTGTCGTTCACGCACTGCAGCATGGCGAGCAGCGTGTCGGGCGGCTTGCGGGCGATCCGCGGGGCCTCGGCGCCCTGGTGCGTCCAGATGTCGCCGCCGGCGATCGAGATGGTCTCCCCCGGCAGGCCGACGAGCCGCTTGATGTAGTTCGTCTTCGCGTCTTCGGGATACTTGAAGACGACCACGTCCCAGCGGCGCGGTTCGGAAAACTCGTAGGCGAACTTCGTGACGAGGATGCGGTCGCCGTTGAACGACGGATAACGGGGATCGTAGGCGATCTCCTGCCCCTGCTCCTTCACGAGCCGCATCACGTGGCCGCAATTGGGGCACTTCGCCGCCGGCACGAGCTTGCCGGCCAGCCGCATCCGCAGCTGCGCGAGCGGGCCGCGGTCGCTCTCGAGCAGTTCGATCCGGCGGCGGGCCGCCTCGCGTTCGCCCGGGCCGCTCGCGGCGTCGGCGACGATGCCCTTGCGGCTTTCGAGTTCGCGTTCCAGCCGCGTCTCTTCCGTGCGCAGGCTCTGCGACTGCTCGTCCTCCTCGGCGCTGCAGCCCACGCGGAAGTCGCGGCTGCACGACTCGCACACGAGATCCTTGTGGCGGCCCATCAGCGTGGGCGCCATCGACCCGGTGGGGATCACGAAGGCCTCCGCCTCGAAGGCCCGAAACAACAGCGCGAGCGTGAAGGCCACGACGATCGACTCGACCGTCTCGCGGCCGAAGCCGAGCGGCCCCTTCACGATATCGGTGGGCCGCGGCTTGTCGCGGGGCACGGTCGGGGCCATCACCTTGCGGGAGGCCGGTCCGATGCGGGGCTGTTCGGCGGTCATGATGCCTTTCCACCGGCCATGCCGGGCGTGCAACTCGTCTTCAACGGAGTATAGGGGATCAGCGGCCGATCGCCCCGCAAACGACGGCCTCGACATCGTCGTAGGTGAACGGCCGCCCGAGCCGCTTCGCCGCGTCGTCCTCGTCGAACCGTTGCACGAGCCCGCCGTCGCGGCCATAGACATACACCACCGGCACGCTGACGATGTCGAGTTTCTTGGCGAGGCTGTCGGCCTCCTCACGGCCGAGCAGGTTGACGACGCGGCCGGCGCCGACCGCCTCGAGGAAGGTCCGCACCCGCGGCACCACGTCTTCAGGGCTGCCGATCCCCTCGTAGTCGAACGACAGCGACAGGCAGACGACGTCGTCGCGGTATTTTCCCGCCAGGGCCACGAGCCTTGGAAACTCCTTCACGCAGGGCGGGCACGACGTGCTCCAGCAATCGAGCACCACCACCTTGCCGCGGTGCCTGGCGATCTCGGCCTCGAGGCCGGCATGATCGACGAGCGCGAGCGAGACCGGCGGCGCGGCGGCCGTGCCGCAGCCCAAGCCGCAGGCGGCGAGGAATGCCATAATGGCCGGCCATCCCATGACTCGATTCGAGCACATCCGCCACAAGCCTCCTGAAATCCTCGCGTCGCCGCGGGAGCTGGTCGTCGTCTGCGCCCCGATGCGCAGTCACGTGAACCTCTCGCACATTGTGCGCACCTGCGGCTGTTTTGGCATCCGCCGCGTGATCGCGACGGGCGCCGCCCGGCTTCACGAGCGGATCGCCCGCGACGGCGCTGAAGCGGTCGAACTCGACGTGCACCGCAGCCTTCCGCCGGTGCTCGATCGGCTCCGCGCCGAGGGGTTTGAATTGGTCGGGCTCGAGCAGACGACCGCCTCGGAGCCACTTTTTGATTTTTCGTTCGTGAGCCGCACGGCGCTTGTGATCGGCAACGAACGCGCGGGCCTCGAGCCGGAGGTGCTGGAAAAACTCGACCGCGTGGCCGAGATCCCGATGGCCGGCATGCCCCACAGCCTCAATGCCGCGACCTCCGCCTCGATCGCCATCTATGAATACTGCCGGCGCCATCCGCCACGGGCCGCCGGAGAGACCTTCCGATGACCGTGGTCATCGGCACCGACGAGGCGGGCTACGGCCCGAACCTCGGCCCGCTCGTCGTGGCAGCGACGGCGTGGCGCATCGATGCGAAACCGGAGGCCGTCGATGAGCCGCTCGCCGCGGCTGGCCGCGCGGCATCCGCGTCCGCCGGCGGCCCGCTCTGGGGCGATTCGAAACAGATCTATCGCGCCTCAAACGGTCTGGCGGCGCTCGAGCGGGGCGTTTTCGCCGGCCTGCTCCTCGCGGGCTTGCCGCTCCCCGAGCACTGGCCGGCGCTTGCCCTCGCCCTCGGTGGAATCTCCCCACCGGCCGATCCGGGCCAGCCCGACTGGGCATCGCTCGCCGCGCTTCCACTCCCGCGGGCAGCCGACGCGGCGGCCTGCCGCGGGATCGCCACGCGGATCAGCTCGACCCTCGACCGCGCAGGGCTGTCGCTCGCATCAATTGCCTGCCGCGCGATCTACCCCAAAGAATTCAACGCCCTGCTCGACGCCGGTCTCAACAAGTCGGACATCCTCTCGCGGACGACGCTCAGCCTGGCTGCCGCACTGCGGCAGCGGTTTGCCGGCGAGCCGGCCGTGATCTGGTGCGATCGCCACGGCGGACGCAAGAGCTACGCGGCGCTCGTCTCCCGCCACTTCGACGCGCCGCTCGTGCAGCCGCTCGAAGAGACGCCGGAGAGTTCGGTCTATTGCGTCCCGGCGGCCGACGCCACGATCGCGTTTCGCGTGGGGGGCGAATCGCGGCTGCCAGTGGCGCTGGCGAGCATGACGGCGAAATATGTCCGCGAACTGGCGATGCACGCCTTCAATACGTTCTGGGCGGAGCGCGTGCCGGGACTCGCGGCCACGGCTGGCTATCCCGTGGACGCGAAGCGCTGGCTCGCCGCGGCGGCGGAGGCGGTGCGGGCGGCGGGCATCGCCCACGACGGGCTCTGGCGGCGGTCCTGACTTGCCCCGCGACCTTCCCGCCATCACACTTTCGCCATGCCAACGCTCACCACGCATCTTTACATCGCCCGCCATGCCTGGGCCGAAGACCCGGGGCCCGGGATCGACGACCACGCCCGCCGGCTCACGAAGAAGGGAGCGAAGCGGTTTGAACGGTTCATGCGCCACCTGCGGGCCGGCGGCATGGAGATCGATTTGATCGCCACGAGCCCGCTGGTGCGGGCCCGCGAGACCGCCGAGATCATGGCCGAGGTTTTCGACGGTGAGCCACCGGTCGCCGTCGTCGATGCGCTCGCTCCCGCGTCAAACTGGCAGGCGCTCGTCGAGTGGACGATCGAGCAGGAAGCGGCGCGGGTCGCCTGGGTCGGCCACATGCCCTGCATCGGACGGCTCGTGGCGCTCACGATCGGCGACGGCTCCGCCGCGATCCGGATGCAGAAGGGGGCGATCGCGTCGGTCCGGCTCGACGACGGCCCCGGCCAGCCCGGCGAACTGGAGTGGCTCGCCACCGCGGGCATCGTCGAAGGGGAATGAAACCGGCCGCCCGCGCCGGCCGTTGGACACCCGGGGCGTGGCGCGGCTAGTCTTCCAAATGGAACAACCATCCCGCGGGTGACGCTTTCCATGGACCAATTTCGCAGAATCCAGACCGGCAAGACCGGCGACATCCACATGGTGCTCTTCAAGGACAAGAAGATCCTCGACGACACCGTGCTCGACGAGATCAAGAAGGAGATCAACACCCTCCTCGGCAAGTGCACCGGCCCCGACGTTTTGCTCGACTTCGGCAACGTGGAATTCATGTCGAGCGCGATGCTCGGCCTGCTCGGGCAGCTGCACCGCAAGATCGTCACCGGCCACGGCCGCCTGAAGATGTGCAACATCCGGCCGGAGATCTTCCAGGTCTTCAAGCTGACGAATCTCGACAAGCTCTTCAGCATCCACAAGGACGCGCCGACCGCCCTGGCGACGTTCACCTGACGGCTGGCAGGCACCCCTTGGCAACCGAGTCACCTGGGACCGCGGCGGGCGTCGACGTGCTCGTCGCCGAAGACAGCAAGATCCAGGCGCGGATGCTCGTGAAGCGGCTCACCGACGCCGGCCATGCCGTGCGCTGGGCCGAGAACGGCGCCGACGCGCTCACGATGGCCCGCGAGCGGCGGCCCGACATCATCATCTCCGACATCGAGATGCCCGTGATGACGGGCTACGAGTTCTGCAAGGCGGTGAAGACCGACCCCGCCCTGCAGGGCGTGCCGCTCATCCTGATGTCGACGCTCTCCGACCCGATCGACATCATCCGCGGTCTCGACGCGGGCGCCGACAACTATGTCACGAAGCCCTACGAGCCCGACTACCTGCTCGGTCGCATGCGGTCGCTGCTCGATTCGCCGCTGGGCGACGCGGCCGAACAGGCGACGCTCGAGGTCGCGGTCGCCGGCCAGAAATTCAACGTGCAGGCCGGCCGGCAGCAGGTGCTCAACCTCCTCATCTCCACGTTCGAGAACGCCGTCGCCAAGAACCAGGAATTGATCGCCGCGAATCAAGAGCTCTCGATCGCCCGCGACCGGCTCCAGCAGAACAACGCCGAGCTGACGCAGCTCAACGACGAGATCTCGCGGCGCAATGCCCAGATGGTCCGCGACCTCGAGGCGGCGGCGAAGGTGCAGCGTTCACTCCTGCCCGCCGACGACGTGGCCCTCGCGGCGGCCGAAATCGCCTGGCGGTATGTCCCCTGCCAGAAGCTCGCCGGCGACTTCCTCAACGTCTTTCCGCTCGATGACGAACATGCCGGACTCTTCGTCGTCGACGTGAGCGGCCACGGCGTGCCCTCGTCGCTGATGGCCGTGACGGTGGGCCGCTTCCTGACGCCGAAGGTGTCGGACCAATCGCTCCTGGTGCGGCAGGGCGCCGACGGCCGGGTCGTCATCGCCACGCCGGCCGAGGTGGCCACGCAATTGAACCGGCTCTTCCAGGCGGACGAATTCTCGGGGCTCTATTTCACGATGCTCTACGGCGTGCTGCACCTGCCGACCGGCCGGCTGGACTATGCCTCCAGCGGCCACCCGGCGCTCCTGCGGGTGCCCGCGGCGGGCGACGTGGAGTTTCACGGCGCCGAGGGCTTCCCGATCGGCTTCGTGCCCGACGTCGAATACGCCCAGAAGACGCTGCAGCTCACACCCGGCGACCGCATCTATCTCTATTCCGACGGGGTCACCGAGGCGATGGACAAGGATCAGGAGCCGCTCGGCGAGCAGGCGCTGGCCGAATGCATCAGCGGCAGCCGGGCACGCCCGCTCGAGGAGACGGTGGCGGGATTGCTCGAGACGGTCGAGCAGTGGTGCCAACCGGCCGGCCCGCTCGACGACGTGTCGATCCTCGGCCTCGAATGGCGACCATCTCGTTAAACGACCGCATTGAGGAAAAAAGGTGTCAGGACTCTTTTCGGGTCTCAGCGTGTTCGTTACCCACAAATGGTGGGCCCGAAAAGAGTCCTGACACCTTTTTTCTACGTCCGCGCTTTCGGCCGGTAGTAGCTGCAACCGGCGCCCAGCAGTCGGTCATAGCCCGTGTCGATCCCGATCATCGTCTCGGCGCCGCCGAGGAAGAGTGCCCCGTCAGGCCGGATCGCCCGCCGCATCTTCGCGACCAACGCCGCGCGGGTCGGCACGTCGAAGTAGAGCATCACGTTCCGCAGGAAGACGACGTCGCAGGTCGGCATCATCGGCCAGTTGCCGTTGAGGTTGAGCTGCCGGAATTCGACGAGCCGCCGGCAGTCCTGCGAGATGCTCCACTTCCCCTGCAGCGGCCGGAAGTACTTCTGCAGCATCTGCGGTGACAGCCCCCGGTGTGTCTCGAGGTCACTGAAGAGCCCCTCGCGGGCGCGGGCGAGGACGGCCTCGGAGATGTCGGTGGCGATCACGCGGATCCGCCAGGTGGCGAGCACTTCGGGAAAGTGCTCGTTCAAGAGCATCGCGATGCTGAAGGGCTCCTGCCCCGTCGAGCAGGCCGCCGACCAGATCACGAGCTGCCGATGCACGGCCCGACGCTCGATCAATTCCGCGAGCAGCCGCCGCAGTGTCTCGAACGGGCTCTTGTCGCGGAAGAACGAGGTCTCGTGTGTCATCATCGCGTTGAGCACGTCGCGCTCGAGCGTGGGATCGCCGCCCGACTTCAGCCGGTCGATCAGCGTGTCGAGGCTGGGGATGCTCCGCTGCCGCACGATCGGCGTCAGCCGGGCGACCACGAGGTAGTGCTTCGAGTCGTCGATCACCACGCCGGTCCGCCGGCGCAGCAATTCCCGCAGAAACGCGAATTGCGGCTGGCCGACCTTCATGCGCTGCCTTTCCGCGGCCCTTGTCAGCCGCCACGCCGCTTGAGCCGCATCGCCACGTCGACACCGATCTGGCCGAGCGGCAACACCGCGTCGGCAAGCCCTGCCCGCACGACCTCGCCCGGCATGCCCCAGACGACGCTCGTAAACTCGTCCTGCGCGATCACCTCGCCGCCGGCCTCGACGATCGCCTTCGATCCGACCAGGCCGTCGCGGCCCATGCCGGTGAGCACGACCCCGAGTGTGCCGGCACCCCAGACCTTCGCGGCCGTGCGAAAGAGCACGTCGGCGGCGGGCCGGCAGGAATTCTCCGGCGGCTCGTCGGTGAGCCGCGCGCGGGGCGCGTTGGCGTCGCCCGCCACGGCGAGATGGCGGCCGCCGGGGGCCAGGAGAATCTCCCCCGGCCGCAGCGGGCTGCCCTCTTCCGCCTCCCGCACATGCGCGCCGGTGAGTTTGCCGAGCCGCTCCGCGAGCTGCGCTGTGAAGAAGGGGGGCATGTGCTGAACGATCAAGACCGGCACCCGCACGTCGCGGGCGAAACCCGGCAGCACCTCCGCCAGTGCCGTCGGCCCGCCGGTGGAGACGGCGATCACGACGCCGCGGATCGGCCCGCGCCGCGGGGCGACGACGCGCGGCCCGGCGGCCGGAGTGGATCCTGACGCGAACGGCCGCGGCACATCCCGCGCTCCACCCCGCGGCACGAGCGCCTTGATCTTCGCGATCAACTCGGTGCGAATCGTGGCGGCCACCTCACCAGCGTCGAGGCCGGCCGGTTTGGCGGCATAGTCGTTCGCGCCGGCGAGGAGGGCGTCAAGCGTCGCCTTCGCGCCGCGCTCGGTGAGGCTCGAGAACATGAGCACCGGCAGCTTCGGCTGAATCCGGCGAATCTCCCGCAGCGCCGTGAGGCCGTCCATGACGGGCATCTCGACGTCCAAGAGGACGATGTCGGGCGGATCCGCGGCGACCATGTCGACCCCCATCCGGCCATTCACGGCCGCGCCGACGACCCGCAGGTCGGCATCGGCCGCGAGCGTCGTCGAAAGCAGGCTGCGAATCGTGGCGGAGTCGTCCACCAGGAGCACGCGGATCGGGCCCGTGCCGGGGCGGGCCACCTCGGCCGCCGTGCAGATGCCGAGACCCACGAGCTTGCGCACGAGCGCCTCGGCCGTGAAGGGCTTGGAGACGAAGTCGTCAGCGCCCGCGGCGAGCGCCTGCTCGATCCGCCCGCGGTCGCTCTCCGTCGAGATCATCAAGAGCCGCAGGTCGCGGTGCGCCCGGCTGCCGCGAAGCCGCTTGATGAGCTCGATGCCGTCCATCACCGGCATGTGCCAGTTGATCGTCACGAGGTCGGGGCGGCCTCCGGAGGCGAGCAGCTCGATCGCCTCGGCGCCATTGGCCGCTTCGGCACATTCGAACCGCAGGTCGCGCAGCACCCGCGCAACGATGCTGCGGCTCGGCTTCGAGTCGTCAACCACGAGCGCCCGCACGGCAGTCACCCTCCCTGGGCGGATCGAAGGCCTTACCGCCGGTATTCTTCCACGAGCCGCTGCAGGTTTTGCGCCATCCGCGAGAGCTCCTGCGACGAGAGCTGCGTGTTGGAGGCGCCCTCGGCCGTGCTCTGGGCCGCCTGCGCCACCTGCACGATGTTCTCCGCGATTTCGGTCGAGCCGGTGGTCGCCTCGGCGATGTTGCGGCTGATCTCGCTGGTCGTCACCGACTGCTCCTCGACCGCCGCGGCGATCTTCGTCTGGAGCGCGTCGATCCGTTCGATCACGCTGCCGATCTCACCGATCGCGTTGACGGCTCGGCCGGTGTCTCCCTGCATGGCCTCGATCTTGGCGCCGATGTCCTCGGTGGCCTTGGCCGTCTCGCGGGCGAGCTCCTTCACCTCGTTGGCCACGACGGCAAACCCCTTGCCGGCCTCGCCGGCGCGGGCCGCCTCGATCGTGGCGTTGAGGGCGAGCAGGTTGGTCTGCTCGGCGATCGACGTGATCACCTTCACGACCTTGCCGATCTCCGTGCTCGAGTGGCCCAGCGCGTTCATCGCGGTGCTCGTCGAGCCGGCGAGAGCGACCGCCTGCCGCGCGGTCGTCGCCGCTTCCTGTGCATTTCGCGCGATGTCGTGGATGCTCGTCACAAGGTTGTCGATCGAGCCCGACACCGTCCGTGCGTTGCCGCTCACCTGCTCGGCCGCGGCCGAGACGAGATTGGCCTGGGCCGTCGTCTCCTCGGCGGCCGCGCTCATCTGCTGGCTGACGCTCGTCAGTTCCTCCGAAGAACTCGCCAGCGCGTGGGTGTTGTCCACGATGCCGGCGACGAGCGCCGCCTGCCGCCGGGCCTCGCGCGTGAGCCGGCGGGCGATGGCGCCGGAGACGAGCAGCACGCCGAGCGCCGTTGCCCCGAAGATGGCCTGGGCGAACGTGCGGAGCCGCCTGATCGGCCTGAGCACCTCCGACTCATCGATTTCCGAGACGAGCGCCCAGCGGACAGCGCCGTTGCCGGCGGCGTCGCCCGGAAAAATCGTGACCGGCGTCCACGAGCAGAGCACCGGCACACCGCGATAGTCCGTGCCGGTCGCCGTGCCCGCCTTGCCTTCATCGAGGGCGGCGCGAACCGGCAGCGTGTCGACCTTGATCTTGGGGTTGATGATCGTCGTTTCGACGCCGAGCTGCTTGGCGAACCGGGAATTCGAGCGGAACAGCCGGTCGGGTCCGATGGCGTAGGTCTCGCCGGTCTCGCCCATGCCGGTGGTCTCGCCGATGATGGCGTCGGCCCGGTCGATCGAGATCTGGAAGGCCACGACACCGACCAGTTCGCGATCGTCGAACACGGGGGCGGCGATGAAACTCGCGGGCGCCATGCACGAAGGCAGGTACCGGGCGAACTGGCCGTAGGCCACCGCGTCGCGCCGGCCGCTGGACGCGGCCTCTTGGACCACGCGGGCGAAATTCGTCCCGGCAAGTGGGCCCGACTTGAGCGGCGCGGCGAAATCGGGCTCCTTGGTCACGGAATAGACGACACGCCCTGTCTCGGCATCGATCAGAAACAGGTCGGCAAGCCCGTATTTCTGCAGCATGCTCCGGAACACCGGATGGAAGAGGGCATGGGCCTTTGTGTAGCGCGAGCCATCGTCCGCCGCGTCGAGGAGATGCTTCGCACCGATCGGGTTCGGGTTGCGGCGAATATAGAGCTCCTGCAGGATCGCGGAGGCGTCGTCGAGTGATTCCCCCAGCGGCTTCGCGTCGACGTCGCTGCCGTTTCGCCTGCGATACTCGTTCGCGAATTCACCGGTATAGAAGGTTTCGAGCCCGCGGCGTGCCGCGGCGAGCGATTGCTCGTCGGCCTTCGTGTCGGCGGTGAGGGTTGCGACGGCCGCCGTGAACTGCCGGAGGGCGTCGATTGTCATCCGGTCATCGGATGCCACCCGCAGCTGGTCCTGCAGCCCCGCGAAGTAACGCTCCACCGACTTCGCCGTGATCGTGCGGACGGTCTCGAGCTGGTTGAACGCCTGCTTCCGCAGCGAGTCTGCCGCGGAGCGATACATGGCGATGCCGGTCAGCGCCAGCGGGATGAGCGACACGGCCAGAAGCGACAGCAGGAGCCGGTTGCCGAGCAGCGAGAGCCAGCCGGAGAGAAGCGAGGGTTTGTCGGAAGCACTATCCGCCATGCGATGCTCCATGCCTGATGAAAGGGGCCGTCCGCTGCCGGACGAGAGACTGAACTATGCGCTGCGGATCGAGGAAATGCACGAGACCGGCCGGGCCGGCAAAAACGCCGGTGACGGCATCCGTGGCCGGGCCGTCGCTCTTCACCGGCTGCTCGATCCGGCCCGCCGGGAAGTCATGCACGTCGAGCACCTCGTCGACCAAGAGGCTGTACCACTCGTCCTGTTGCCGCAGCACGAGATGCACGCGGACGGCCGACGGCGGCGGGGCCGCGAACCCGAGCCGCCGTCGCATGTCGATCACCGGCACGATCCGGCCGCGCAAGTGCAGCAGACCGACGATCGACTCCGGGGCGAGCGGCACGGGCGTCAGGCTGCTCCCATGGAGCACCTCGGTGACGAGCGCCGAGTCGATCGCGAAACAGTGGTCCGCGACCATGAAGGCACAAGCCTGCTGCACGGTCTCGGCGGAGGAAGTCATGGTTGATCCTGGTGCGGCGTCACGCCCGGGCCGCAGCCCGGGCTGAATCGAGGTCGAGCACCTCCGTGGCGACGCCGCCGAGCGAGAGGGAGCCGACTACGCCGCAGGAGGCAAGCGATGGCTGGAGCGGTGTGTCGGCCGACTCCACGTCGAGAATCTGCCGCACCGACAGGCCGATGCCGCCGGCGGTGTCGCCGAGCACGACCAGGTGGACGGTGTCGGATGGCGTCGCGGGCGTCGATCCCAGCAACCTGTCGGCGTCGACCACGGGCGTGAAGGCGTCGCCGCGCCGCACGACTCTTTGCGTGCCCACCGACTGCAGGTCGTTCGCCGGAAAGTTTTCGAGTCGCCTCACCACGGCCAGCGGCATCGCGATCCGCCGCCCCGCCGCCGTGCGGCAGACGAGGTAGCGGTCGTCGCCGCGTTGGCTGGCCGTCGCGCTACCGGCGGCCGACACCTCCGCAGGCTGCTTCACCGGGGGCAGCTCTGCCGCCCGCAGGAGGCCCCGCAGGTCGAGGATCAGCACCACGCGGCCGTCCCCCAGCACCGTGGCGCCCGAATAGATGCCCGCCTGGGCAAGCAGGCTGCCGATCGGCTTCACGACGATCGTCGTCAGGCTCGCCACCTCGGCCGTGGCCGCCACCACCGAGCCGCCGGCCGCAGTCCGCAGGCCGTCGACGACGATGCCGAATTCATGATCGTCGACCCGTACGACGACGACCGTTCCCTCGGCGCGGCAGGCGGTGCGGTCGCGCAGCATGAGAAACTCGTCGAGAAATACGACCGGCACGAGCCGGCCGCGCAGGCGGATGACCGACGCCCCCTCGAGCCCCTCGATGCGGGCGCCCTCGCGATCGGGCCGCAGCGGCACCAGCTCGCTGACGGCCGCCTGCGGAATCGCCAGCCGCTCGGCGCCCGAGCGGACGATCAGCGCGGGCATGATGGCGAGCGTGAGCGGCACGCGCACGCGGATCGTCGTCCCCGCACCCGCGACGCTCTGCAGGTCGACCGTGCCGCCGATCGCCTCGATATTCGTCTTCACGACATCCATGCCCACGCCACGGCCTGAGACGGCCGTGACGGCGGCGGCGGTGGAGAAGCCAGGGGCGAAGATGAATTGCAGCACCTGTTCGTCGGGCAGGTTCGCCGCGACGTCCGCCGCGACGAGCCCCTTCGCGACCGCCTTGGCGCGGACCGCTTCGACGGCGATCCCACCGCCGTCGTCGTGCACCTCGATCGTGACCTGGCCGCTCTCGTTGAAGGCTCGCAGCGAAAGCGTGCCGGCGCGGGGCTTGCCCGCGGCCTCGCGGGCGGCGGGCGTCTCGATGCCGTGGTCGACGGCGTTGCGGACCAGGTGCGTGAGCGGATCGCGGATGCTCTCGATCAGCGTCCGGTCGAGCTCGGTGTCGGCCCCGTCGATCACCAGCTGCACCTCCTTGCCGCACGCCACGGCGAGGTCGCGCACCGTCCGGGGAAACTTGCTGAAGACCTGCTCGATCGGCTGCAGGCGGGTTTTGACGGCAGTCTCCTGCAGGGCGTTGGTGACCGCATTGATCCGCTGCACGACGGCCTGCATGCCGGGATCGAGGGTCTCGATGCTCCGCAACTGGTTGCGGGCGAGCACCAGCTCGCCCACCAGATCGAGGATCGACGCCACGAGCCCCACGTCGACGCGGATCGAGCTCTCGCTGGCAGAGCGGCCGGCCGCCGGCGGCTCGACAGACTTTTCCGCAACCGCGGGCACGGCGGGGGCAGCCTCGGCCGGCGGCGGCACGGGCGCAGGGCTTGGCGTCGGCGCTGCGGTCTGTGGCTGTGGAGCTGGCTCGGATGGCGGGGACTTCGGCTTGGCCGCGACGGGTGCGCCCTCCCCTGCGGCAACGGCGGTGAGCGTCTGGGCCAGTTCGCGAAAATCCCGCTCCCCCTCGCCGCCGGTCGCTTCGATCGACTGCAGGATCGATCGCACCGCGTCCACCATCGAATAGAGCGACCCGGTCACGCGGTCATCAAGCGAGAGCTTGCCATCGCGCAATTTACCGAGCAGGTGTTCGCCGCTGTGGGTCAGGGCGCCGAGCTTCGAGAACCCGAAGAAGCCGCTATTGCCCTTGATGGTGTGAACGGTGCGAAAAATGCTCGCCAGCCGATCCTCGTCGGCGGGGGCCTGCTCGAGGGCGATCAGGTCGCGGTCGAGTTGATCGAGGTTTTCCGTCGATTCGACGAGAAACTCCTGGATGAATTCCGCGTTGTCGTTCAGCCCGGCCATGACTTCCGCTGCGATTCGGGGCGCGTGGAGCGATTGGGACGGTCGCGGCGACCGTGCCGCGTGCCCCCGTCCCAGAATCCTACCCCACAAATCCCGCCCCTGCCGGACCCTCCCCGACGCGTTGGCCGGGCGTCGCCGAGACCCTAAGATAGAAGCTCGCGATGGCGGCTTGAGTCGCCTTGACTGGATTCGTTTGCCCCTCCAGGAGCCCATACCGTGTGCACTTTCCGTGGCTTCGTCCTGCCGGCAATGCTCGTCATGCTGGCGGCTTCCGGCTGTGCCCCGACCGCCCCCGCGCCAAAGGAGAAAGTGGTCGAGGTCGAGGCGATTGAACTCGCGCCGGCCAGCGGCAAGGCGGCCGACACCGCGACCCACACCAAGGCCGTGATCGACGCGGCCGCCGCGGCCACGAAAAAGATCGACGACGCGAAGGCGGCCGCTGACAAGGCGATCACCGAAGCCGGCGCGTCAATCGACCCGCCGGCTGAGTCTGCCAAGGCCACCGAACCGGTCGCCACCGCGACGGCCGGACCGCGCGAGAAGGTCGCGCTCGGCGATCCGACGCTCACCACGGGCGTGCCCGGCAGCGGCCCGATCACGCTCGCCGAGATCGATCGGTGGCTCGCGGATCCGAAAAACTTCGTGACGCTCGAGCCGGTCCTGCCGCTCGGTCTCTCGCAGGGCGCGGCGCAGATCACCGGCCTCGACAAGAATCCGCTCACCCGCGCGAAGATCGAGCTCGGCCGGCAGCTCTACTTCGACCCGCGGCTCTCGGCCGATTCGACCGTCAGCTGCGCGAGCTGCCACAACCCCGCCGAGGGCTACTCGGCCCACACCAAGACGGGCGTCGGCATCCGCGGCCAGCTCGGCGGCCGCAACTCGCCGGTCTCCTACAACCGCATCCTCTCCGGAGCACAGTTCTGGGACGGCCGCGCCGATTCCCTCGAGGCGCAGGCCGTCGGCCCGATCCAAAACCCGATCGAGATGGGCTTCACCCACGAGGGCGTCGTGAAGCGGCTCAGCGAGACTCCGGTCTACAAGAAGCAGTTCGACACGATCTTCGGCGAACTCACGATCGACCGTGTCGGCCAGGCGATCGCCGCCTTCGAGCGGGTGCTCGTCACCGCCCCGTCCCCCTACGATTATCACGAGCAGATGCGGGCCTTCGCGGGCCTCGACGAGGAAGACATCGCCGAGGATCCCGACCTCGCCAAGCGCTACGCCGAGGCGAAGGCCGCGGTCGAGGCGCACCCGATGTCGGAAGAGGCGAAGCGCGGCCGCGAAATCTTCTTCACCGAGAAGGGCAACTGCACCGCCTGCCACGTGGGCGCCAACCTGGCCGACGAGAAGTATCACAACATCGGCATCGGCATGGACAAACCGGAGCCCGACCTCGGCCGCTTCGTCGTCACGAAGGATCCGAAAGACACGGGCGCCTTCAAGACGCCGACGGTGCGCAACGTGGCCCTCACGGCCCCCTACATGCACGATGGCTCGGTGGCCACGCTCGAGGAAGTGGTGGAGTGGTACGACAAGGGCGGCCATCCCAATCCGCATCTCAGCGACAAGATCCGGCCGCTCAAGCTGACGGCGCAAGACAAGACCGACCTCGTGGCCTTCATGAAGGCCTGCACGGGCCCCACGCCGACTGTCGAAGTGAGCAGGTTGCCGGCCGATGCGGAGTGACCTGCTGCCTCTCGCGGAGGCCGTTCGCCCGCTCTATGCGGGCGTCGATCTCGGCGGCACGAACATCAAGGCCGGTCTCGTCGACGACCTCGGCCGCACGCTCGCCTTCCACACCGAGCCGACGCACGCGACCCGCGGGCCCGAAGACACGGCCGCGCGGATGGGCCAGAGCGTGCATGCGCTCTGCAGCCGTGTCGGCATCGCGCCCGACGACATCGCCCGCGTGGGGCTCGGCACGCCGGGGCCGCAGGATCTTCCCTCGGGCGTGATCCTTCGGGCCGGCAACCTGCCGGGCTGGGACGGCTTCCCGATCCGCGATCGCGTGGCGCTCCACTGCGGCCGCCCGGTGACGTTCGCCAACGACGCGAATGCCGCGGCCTACGGCGAATTCTGGATGGGTTCGGCGCGGGAGTTCTCGAGCCTCGTGCTGCTCACGCTCGGCACGGGCGTGGGGGGCGGGATCATCATCGGCGACACGAACGTCGAAGGTGCGCACAGCCACGGCTCCGAGTGCGGCCACATCATCGTCGATACGTCGGACACGGCGCGCATGTGCCCCTGCGGGCAGCACGGCCACCTCGAGGCCTATTCGAGCGCGACCGCGCTCAAGGCTCGCGCGGCCGAGGCGGTCGCCCGCGATGCATCGAGCCGGCTGGCCCGGGCGGTCGCCGCCGGCGAGGAACTGACCCCTCTCCTCGTCGCCCGCGAGGCGGAAGCCGGCGACCAAGTTTCCATGGACCTCATCCTCGACGCGGCCCGCTGGCTCGGCATCGGCATCGTGACGCTCATGCACACGATCGATCCGGAGGCGGTCGTGATCGGCGGCGCGATGACCTTCGGTGGCGAGGCGTCCCCCGTCGGCAAAGCGTTTCTCGACCGCGTGCGGCAGGAGGTGCGGTCGCGCACCTTTCCCACGCTCGCCGAAAAAACGCTCATCCGCTACGCGAGCCTCGGGGGCGACGCCGGCTACATCGGCGCCGCCGGCCTGGCCCGCCTCGCGCACCGCGCCGGCTGAAAAAAAGACGCTAGAATCGTCCCATGCCAATCGACTGCAAACACATCCGCAATTTCTCGATCATCGCCCACATCGACCACGGCAAGAGCACGCTGGCCGACCGGCTGCTGGAATCCACCGGCACGGTGGAGAAGCGTCAGCTCAAGGAGCAGATGCTCGACGACATGGAGCTCGAGCGGCAGCGGGGCATCACGATCAAGGCGCGGGCGGTGCGGATGGAGTATCGCCACAAGGGTGAGCTCTACGAGCTGAACCTCATCGACACCCCCGGCCACGTCGATTTTCATTACGAGGTGTCGCGGAGCCTGGCCTGCTGCGAGGGGGCGGTGCTGCTCGTCGACGCCTTCCAGGGGGTCGAGGCCCAGACGGTCGCGAATGCGTATGCGGCGATCAATCAGAATCTGGCGATCGTGCCGGTGATCAACAAGGTCGATCTCGTGCATGCCCGGGTCGACGAGGTGCTCGCCGAAATGGAGCAAAGCCTCGCGATCGACCCCACGGAGGTCATCAAGGCGAGTGCCAAGACCGGCATCGGCATCGACGACCTGCTCGGGGCGATCGTGGAGCGGATTCCGCCGCCGAAGGGCGATCCGAATGCGACCCTGCGGGCGATGATCTTCGACAGCCACTATGACAGTTATCGTGGCGCGATCACGTACGTCAGGCTCATCGACGGCACGATCAAAAAGGGGCAGAAGATCCGCTTCCTGCGGACGGGCGTGACGCACGAGGTGCTCGAGCTGGGCCAGTTCGTGCCGCAGCGGCGCGCCTGCGAAGAGCTCGCGGCCGGCCAGGTGGGCTATCTCGTCTGCAACATCAAGGACGTGAAGCAGGTCCACATCGGCGACACGGTGACGATCCCCGGCGACCAGGCCGCCGCCGCGCTGCCGGGCTACAAGCCGCCGCAGCGGATGGTCTACTGCGGCCTCTATCCGAGCGAAGGGGAGAATTTCGAGGAGCTGCGTGATTCCCTCGAGAAGCTGGCGATCAACGATCCGTCGTTCGAGTTTGCCCCCGAGAGCAGCGAAGCCCTCGGCTTCGGCTTTCGCTGCGGCTTCCTCGGCCTGCTCCACATGGAGATCATCCAGCAGCGGCTGGAGCAGGAGGCCGATCTCGACCTCGTGCAGACGGCGCCGAACGTCACCTACCAGATCCTCAAGACCGATGGCGAGACGATCGAGATCACAAACCCGCAGGACGTGCCCGACACGGGGCAGATCGAGGAATTCCGGCAGCCGATCGTGCGGACGAATTTTCTCGTCCCGGTCGAGTTCATCGGGCCGATCATGCAGCTCTCCACCGATCGCCGCGGCGTCTACCTGAAGACGGAGTATCTCTCTCCCACCAGGGCGATGCTCACGTTCGACCTGCCGCTGGCCGAGGTGATCTACGATCTCCACGACAAGCTCAAGAGCGTGACCCGCGGCTACGGCACGATGGACTACGAGCTGATCGGGTATTTCCCGGCCGACCTCGTCCGCCTCGACATCCTCGTCGGCGGCAAGAAGGTCGATGCCCTCTCGATCATCTGCGATCGGAGAGACGCCGACCGCCGCGGCCGGGCGATCGTCAAGAAGCTCCGCGGCGAGATCGACCGCCACATGTTCGAGATCGCCCTGCAGGCGGCGATCGGCACGAAGGTGATTGCCCGCGAGACGATCTCCGCGATGCGGAAGAACGTCACGGCCAAGTGCTACGGCGGCGACATCTCCCGCAAGAAGAAACTCTGGGCCAAGCAGAAGGAGGGCAAGAAGCGGATGAAGAGCATTGGCTCGGTCGACATCCCGCAGAAAGCCTTCATGGCCGTCCTCGACACCGGCGCCGAACGCACGTAGGACAGGCCTCCGTGCCTGTCTGCTACACCGCGCGGCGATAAACTCATTCTTGTCCCTGCTCCTGTCGTTTTGCACATGAAAGAACCCGCGATGTCCTGCCACCAATCGTCCCGCCGGCGTTTTCTTTCGGCCTGCGGTGGGCTTGCCGCCGTCGCCATGCTGCCTCGCACGAATCGCGCGGTCGCGGCCGACACAAGCCCGCTCCATCTCGGCATCCAGCTCTATTCGCTGCGCGGCTACCCGGTCGATGAGGCCCTCCAGCATGCGAAGGACCTCGGGTTTCAGTTCGTCGAGTTCTACCCGGGCATGTATCCGATCACGTCGACCCCCGAGCAGATCGCCGCGATGAACAAGCGGCTCGCCGAACTCGGCCTCACGATCAGCGCCCACGGCGTGCACGCCTTCGGTGGCGACGCCGCGGCCAACCGCAAGGTGTTTGACTTTGCGAAGGCCGCCGGCATCAAGATCCTCGGGGCCGACCCGGCGCCCGAAGCCTTCGACAGCCTCGACGACCTCGTCAAGGAGTTCGACATCCGCATCGCGATCCACAACCACGGCCCGAAGCACCGCTACAACAAGGTCGTCGACGTCCTCCGTGCGATCGAGGGGCGCGACGAGCGGATCGGCGCCTGCGCCGATCTCGGCCACTTCATCCGTTCCGCCGAGAAACCGACGGAGGTGATCCGGTTGCTCAAGGGCCGCCTCTACGGCATCCACTTGAAGGACTTCAAGGAGATGCAGGACAAGACCGAGGGTGTGATCCTAGGCCGCGGCCATCTCGACATGCCCGCGGTGTTTGCCGCCCTCGAGCAGGTCGGCTTCCCCGCCGATGGCGCCCTCTCGCTGGAATACGAGGAGAACCCGAAGAACCCGCTCGACGACATCCGCGAGTGCCTGCGGGTGGCGCAGGAAGCGCTCGCCGCGGCCTGATTGCCGGCAGACTCAGGCCACCGCCGCGCCGATGGAGACGGCCTGCCAGCCGGCCCGCCGCGCGGCCTCGATGTCGAGCGCCGGGTCGTCGCCGATGAGCACCAGTTCGTCGGCGGCCCGGCCCAGCCGCCGCTCCACCTCGCGGAAGAATTCCGGGGCGGGCTTGCGCCAGCCCAGTTCCGACGATGCAAAGACGTGGTCGGCAAGCGTGAGCGGTTCGACCACGCGGGCGATCTCGAGGAGCCGCTCGTCGAAGTTGCTCGCCAGCGCCACGACGGCTCCCGATCGCTTCGCGTCCTCGATCAGCCGCACGCCCTCCGGCAGCGGCCGCCACGACTCCGGCCTGGCAAAATGCTCCCAAAGGTCGGCGAAGATCGCGTCGCTCGCGGGCGCGTGGGCGAAGACATCCTCGACGATGCCCCGCCAGCGCTCCATCTCGCGGGCCCGGCTGGTGGCGAAGGCGGGCAGGCCCGCGGAGTCGATCGACTCCTGCCGCTGCCAGGCGACCGAAAACCGCTTCGCGATCAGATCCTCGGCGAGCTCGACCCCATGACGATGTCCTGCGATCGCGTAGGCCCGACTGACCCGTGGCCACGGCTCAACAAGCGTGCCCACGACGTCAAACACGAACGCTTTCACGGAATCAACGCCTCGGGATCAGGCCCAGGTCCAGGCCAAACACGAACATCATGAGCGTGAGGATCAGCGCCAGGCCGAGATACGAGAGTGCGGCGACCACACCCTCGCTCGGCGGCTTGCCGCGGAGCCACTCATACACCAGGAAAACCATATGCCCGCCGTCCAAAACGGGGATGGGCAGAAAATTCACGACCGCCAGATTCGCGCTGAGCATCGTCAGAAACAGCAGAAACCGGCTGAAACCCTCCTCGGCCGACTTGCCTGCCTGCTTTGCGATCTCGATCGGCCCGCCGAGCAGCCGCGGGCTGATCTGGTTGCTCGTGAGCTTGTGGAGAAACTTGTAGACGAGCGACAGGTCGTCGATCGCCTTCCTGAAGCCGTGCTTGAGCGACGAGAAGAACGAACCGGATCGAACCATCCGCGTGAGCGGCTCGAAGAGCAGCCCGCGATCGGCGACGAAGCGGCCCTCGGCGTCGACGGGATCGATCGAGACATCACGCTTCGTGCCGTCGGCATCCTCGACCACCAGGTCGAGCCGCGTGCCGGCATCCACCTGCTGCAGTGCCGCCATCACGTAGGGCCAACTCGGCGACTTCGTCGAGAGCTCGAGCCCGCCTTCGGCATTCTTTCGCTGCCCAGCCTTTTGCTCCTCGGGCGAGACGAACACCACCCGCGTCACCCGCTCGCCGGGCTTGATGCCGGCGCGGGCGGCAGGCCCGTCGGGCTCGACCGCGGCGACCAGTGCGCCGACGCCGACGGCGACGCCGAGCGACGACACCGACACGGGGCTCGACGGCCACCGCGATTCCTCGATCCACGACACGGACCGCGGCGTCACTTCCACCTCGCGTTCGACGCCGGCGCGGGCGAGCGTGAGCTTCACAGGCGTGCCGGCTTGCCTCCGCAGCGCTTCGTCGAGCACCAGCGGATCGGCGACAGGCTTCCCATCGACGGCCACGAGCCGGTCACCGGGCTCGATGCCGGCGGCCGCGGCCGGCGAACCATCCTGCACGGCCTTCACGTCGATGATCGACATCGTCATGCCCGTCGAGCGGGCGGCCTGCGGCGGTAGCTCGACGGAGAGCGTCTCCGCGGCGGCCCCGGCCGTTTTCGAGCCGCGGCTGACCGACAGGCTGACGGGCTGGTCGGCCCGCTGCAAAAGCAGGGCGACCAATTCGGCGTAGGTTTTCACCGGCGTGCCGTCGACCGCAGTGATCGTGTCGCCGGCTGCGAGCGGCGGGCGGGCGCGACCGGCCGCGCCGGGCAGGCCCTCGCGGAGATCCTCCGGCAGCGTGAGCGAGAAGGGGCTCGTCACGCCGACCGTCGGCACGCCAAGATCGGTGTCGGGGCGAAGCGTGAGCGTCTGCGTGGAATCGTCCGCCGGCCGATGGATCGTGAAATCGACCCCCTTCGTCACGTCGCCGAGCGTGACGCCCTTCTGCAGGTCGGAGAAGATCGGGTCCTTGGTCTTGCCGATCGCCGTGATCTCGTCGCCGGTGCGGAGCCCGGCCCGCCAGGCCGCCCCACCGGGCCGCACGCCCGAGACCTCGCAGGTGAGTTCCTTCACGCCGAGACCGTAGGCCCATGACGCCATCAGGATCGCGAAGATCACGTTCATGATCACGCCTGCCGAGATGATCGCCATCCGCTCCGGCACGCTCTGCGCCGGGTAGCTGCGCGGATCCCAGGCGGGATGCGGGCCGGACATGGGCTCCGGTGGCAGATCGCCCGAGGCGAGCGCCGCCCGCGCCCGCTCGGCCTCCTTCGCGGCGGCGGCGGGGTTGTCGTCCTGGCCGAGCATCTTCACGTAGCCGCCGAGCGGCAGGGCGCCGATGCCGTATTCCGTTTCGCCCCACTTGAAGCTCGCGAGCTTGAGTCCCCCGACGTCGAAGCCGAGAAAGAACTTCTCGCACTTCACACCGCAGGCCTTCGCCACGAGGAAGTGGCCCAGTTCGTGCACGAAGATCACGAAGCCGAGGCCGAGGGCCACCTGCATGATCACCCACCAGCTGGAGGGCTGAAGAATCCATTGCAGCCACGTCGTCGCCACGAGCCAATTCGTCGCCACGAGCCCTGTCGTCGCCATCAGCAAACCGCCCACTTCACGACCTCCTGTCTGGCCCATGCATCGAGTCGACGGACATCGTCGAGCGAAGGATCGGGCTGAAACGGATGCTCGTCGAGCACCCGCGCACACACTTCCGCAATGTCGGTAAACCGCAGCTCGCCGTCGAGAAAACCGCGCACGGCCTCCTCGTTGGCCGCGTTCAGCACGGCGCCGCACGTGCCGCCGCGGGCCGCCGCCTCGTGGCCGAGCCGCACGGCCGGAAACCGCACCGGATCGGGCGGCTCGAATTCCAGCCGCATCGCCTGCGTGAAATCGAATCGGCGGGCCGGTCCGTCGAGCCGCTCAGGATAGGAGAGCGCGTATTGGATCGGCAGCTTCATGTCGGGCGGGCTGAGCTGCGCCATGACCGACCCATCGACGAATTCCACGAGCGAATGGACGATCGACTGCGGATGGACCACCACGCCGAGTTTTTCGGCGGGCACGCCGAAGAGCCACCGCGCCTCGATCAGCTCGAGCGCCTTGTTCATCATCGTCGCCGAGTCGATCGTGATCTTCCGGCCCATCGACCAGGTCGGATGCTTGAGGGCTTCCGCCGGCGTGGCGGTGGCGAGCGATTCCCGCGGCCAGGATCGGAAGGGCCCGCCGCTGGCCGTCAGCACGATCCGCCGCACTTCATCGAGCGTGCCGGACCGCAGTGCCTGCTGGATGGCCGAGTGCTCGCTGTCGACGGGCAGGATCGTGGCGCCAGAGCGCTCCGCGAGCCGCATGACCAGCGGCCCCGCCATGACGAGCGTCTCCTTGTTGGCAAGCGCCACCGTCTTCCCCGCCTCGATCGCGGCCCAGGTGCTCCGCAGGCCGGCCGCCCCCACGATGGCGGAGACCACGCGGTCCACTTCGGGCGACCGCACGAGGTCGTCGAGGGCATCGGGGCCGATCGCCAGCCGCGTCCCCGCCGGCAGCGCGGCCGCTTCGATGCCGGCGGCGGCGGCGGGATCGGCCACGACCACCCACTGCGGGCGGCAGGCCCGGGCCTGCTCGATCAAGGCTTTGGTGCTGGTGTTGGCGGCCAGCAGGAACGGCACGAACCGGCCCTGCGAGGCGGCGATCACCTCGAGCGTGCTCACCCCGATGCTCCCGGTCGAACCGAGAATCGCAACGTTCAGACCACCGCCGGATGCTGTCGCGGCGGATGGGGGGGGTGGGGGCATGGGGCGGGTCGATGAAGCAGCGTCCGACAGAGCCCACAGTCTAGATTTTTACGGTCGAGACTTCCACTTTCGAAACTGCCGCCACCGGTTTGTCCGGCGGTTTTGCAGGGCATAGGATGGGCGGACAACCACCATGCCAAAAAAACAAACCTTCCCGAAGCGGCCCGCTGACCGCAGGCCGCCGTTGGCCGGATCGAATCTCGTCTGGTCGCTCATCGCCGTCGGTGTCGCCGGCCTCTTCGCATTGAGCCTCGTCAATGCGACCCCCGAGGTCGAGCTTTCCTACAGCGATCTCGAAAACCTGATCCGGGCCGCCGGCCGACGCGATGGCGGCGGCAAGGAGCCGCGGTTCATCGAGGTGGCCCAGCCCGGCGACGATTCGCGGCACCCGAGCCGGTATGCCGACATCGACGACGTCGTGATCGGCGCCTTCCAGGTCTCCGGCAGCGTGCGCCAGCTCGCGGCCGATGGCGGCAAGCCCTCCGCCCGCGAAGCCGCGTCGGGGCAGCGGCGGAGGTTCCACACCGCCAAGCTGCCGAGCGAAAACTCCGAGGGGCAGCTCTCGAAGCTGCTCGCCGAAAACCGTGTGCCTTTCCGCTATGAAGCGGCCCCGAGCCCCTGGCGCAACTGGCTGCCGATGCTGTTGCTCACCGGTCTCTTCGGCATGCTCTTCTTTCTGATGCTCCGCCGCATTGGCGGCGCCGGCAGCCCGATGGCCTTCGGCCGCAGCCGCGGCAAGATGTATGCCCAGGAGGATCTCGGCATCACGTTCGACGACGTGGCCGGCATCGACGAGGCGGTCGAGGAGCTTCGCGAGGTCGTGGAGTTTCTGCGCAGCCCCGAGAAATACCAGGTGCTCGGCGGCCACATCCCCAAGGGCGTGCTCCTGGTCGGCCCCCCGGGCACCGGCAAGACGCTGCTCGCCAAGGCGATCGCCGGCGAGGCGGGCGTGCCGTTCTTCGGCCTCTCCGGCAGTGACTTCGTCGAGATGTTCGTCGGTGTCGGCGCCGCCCGCGTCCGCGACATGTTTCAGCAGGCCGAGGCGAAGGCCCCCTGCATCATCTTCATCGACGAGCTCGACGCGCTCGGCAAGACCCGCGGCACGAGCGTGGTCGGCGGCCACGACGAGCGCGAGCAGACGCTCAACGCGCTCCTGGTGGAGATGGACGGCTTCGGCTCCAACAGCGGCGTGATCGTGATGGCGGCCACGAATCGCCCCGAAACGCTCGACCCCGCCCTGCTGCGGCCGGGCAGGTTCGACCGCCACGTGCTCGTCGATCGGCCCGACGTCCGCGGCCGCGAGGCGATCCTGCGGGTGCATGTCGCCGAGGTGAAGCTCAATCCCGCGGTGAATCTCGAGCAGATCGCGCGGATCACCTCCGGCTTCTGCGGCGCCGACCTCGCCAACCTCGTCAACGAGGCCGCGCTCCTGGCGGCCCGCAACAACAAGACCTCCGTCGGCATGGAGGAATTCAACGAGGGCGTCGAGCGGGTGACGGCGGGCCTCGAAAAGAAGAAGCGGGTGATCCACGAAGACGAGAAGAAGCGGGTGGCCTACCACGAGGCCGCCCACGCGCTCGTGGCCTTCTCGCTGCCCAACACCGACCCCGTCCACAAGGTGTCGATCATCCCGCGAGGGCTGGCGGCCCTCGGCTACACGATGCAGCGGCCGGAGGACGACCGCTACCTGATGACGCAAAGCGAGCTCGAAAGCCGCATCCAGGTGCTCCTCGCCGGCACGCTCGCCGAGGAGATGGTCTATGCCGACGTCTCCACCGGCGCGCAAAACGACCTCGAGCGGGCGAGCGAGATGGCGCGGGCGATGGTGATGGACTACGGCATGAGCCGGCTCGGCCGCGTCACCTATCGCGAAAGCCCCCGCTCGCCGTTCCTGGCGTCGGCCGGCGCCGATCTGCCGAATGCCCGCAGCCATAGCGAAGAGACGGCCCGCGAGATCGACCAGGAAGTCCGGCGGATCATCGACGCCGGGATCGAGCAGGTCCGCCGAATCCTCGAGACCCGGCGGGCGGCGCTCGAGGCGGTGACACGGCGGCTGATCGAGAGCGAGGTGATCGACGGCGCGGAGCTCCGCGACATCGTCGAGGCTTCGACCGGCACCCCGCAGCTCGTGCCGGGCACCGACACCGACCGCCGGCCGCCCCGCCCCGCCACCGACGCCGCCGACCAGCCCCCGCACGTCGCCGACGCAGAGTAGGACAGGCTTCAGCCTGTCTTGCCCGCCGCTTCCGCCGACCCGCTCGCCTACCCGTAGACCGCTTCGTCCCGAAGCGGATCCCCTCACAACCGCGCCAGCCCTCACAGCCTGCGCCGCTTCCTGTCGCGCTCATGCCCCACGCGATGGGGAGCCGAAAGATCCGGTATGTGGAAGAGCTTTTTACTCGCGGCCGGCGTCTTCGCCTGCATCGTCGGCGTTGAATTGCTCGTGATCGATTCGGCGGTGATCCAACCGCTCGACGGCCGCGGCGGGCCGCAGGTATTCACCGCGCCCGACTGGGCCCCCTGGAGCCTGATCTCCGCCGGGGCCGTCACGGTGCTGAACTTCTTCTCGCTCCCCACGAAGGCCGTGAAGGATTTCTCGAAAATCTGAGGCCGGGCGCCTGGCAGCGACGGCCGCCCGCCTCGGCATCGGACACGCGCCTACACTTCATGGGAGATCGCACGAACCCATGAAGACCGTCATCACGCAGACGAAGCCCCCGCGCGACACCGTCCTCTACGACGGCCGCTGCCGATTCTGCCGCAGCCAGATCGCGATCCTGCGCCGGCTCGATCTTGGCGGGGTGCTCGAGTTCACCTCACTCCACGACTCGAGCGTGGGGAGCGATTTTCCCGAGCTCGCGTATGACGACCTCCTCGCGCAGATGGTCGTCGTCGACACGGCCGGCCGGGCACGCGGGGGCGCCGAAGCCGTGAGGTATCTCTCCCGCCGGCTGCCACTCCTCTGGCCGCTCGCCGTGCCGCTCCACATCCCGGGCACACTGCCGCTCTGGGCGGCGCTCTATCGGTTCGTCGCGCGCAACCGGATGCGAATTGCAGGCTCCTGCGAAGACGGCACCTGCAAGCTGCCCCAGTAGGACAGGCTTCAGCCTGTCGAAGGGTGACAGCCTGAAGGCTGTCCTACTCGGAATCCGTTTCGCGGAGGAGCCGCGTCATCGTGTTGGCATGCACGCCGAGCAGTTTGGCGGCACGGGCCTTGTGGCCGCGGGTGATCGCGAGGGCCTGCCTGATCGCCTCCTGACGAAGCTTTGCCAGATCGAGGCAGGGCAGGCTGCCGGATCCACTCGCACTCCGCGCCGCAGCCCGCACGGGCAATTGCGGTTCGGTCTGCAAGACATACGCCTGCTCGATCACGTGGGCGAGCTGGCGCACATTGCCCGGCCAATCAAAGCTGCAAAATTCGGCGAGCGTCTCGGGCGAGGGCTGCCAGGCCGGGAGGCGATACCGATCCGCAAATTGCTGTGCGAAAAACTCGATGAATTCCGGGATGTCTTCCATCCGCTCACGGAGCGCGGGCACCCGAAGCTCGATCATGTTGAGCCGGTAGAAGAGATCTTCGCGGAACGTGCCCTTGGCAACCTCGGCCTCGAGGTCGCGATTCGTCGCCGCGACCACCTGCACGTCGATCGGCACCGGCTGCGTGGCGCCCACGGGCAGCACTTCGCGCTGCTGCAGCACCCGGAGCAGCTTCGGCTGCAGCTCCTGCGGCATCTCCCCGATCTCGTCGAGGAAGACAACTCCGCCCTGTGCGGCGCGGAAGATGCCGAGCGAACGGCCGGCGGCACCTGTGAACGCGCCCTTCTCGTGGCCAAAGAGCTGGCTCTCGGCGAGCGACGGCGTGAGCGCCGCGCAGTTGACCGGCACAAAGGCCTTGTCTTTGCGTGGACCGCTGCGATGCAGAAGACGCGCCCAGAGTTCCTTGCCGGTGCCGGTCTCACCCGACACGAGCACGGTGCACTCGACTTCGGCGGCCCGTTCGACCGCGCGGGCGATCCGCCGCATTGCGGCGTTATTGCCGAGCACCCAGTTGCGATCCTCGGCCACCGCGACGCCGCCATCGGCGACCACGGGGTCAAGCGCGCCGCCCTGCGGATCGCGCGACGCCCGTGACGCACTGCGGAAGTTACTGGGTGTCATAGCCATCGTTAGATTCAGCCCCTAGCGAACCGCTAGTATCCCCACGATCGGGGGCAAAAGCAACGTTTTGGTTCACGAATTTTTGGGGTTTTTGTGCCGGCCCCCAAAGCCCCCAAACCTGCCCGAATAGTCGTCAAAACCGGTTTTTGTGGCAGTCTGGGGGAGTCAGGGCCGGTCCGGCCCCGCCTCGAAGAAGAGCAGGTGCTGCCAGGGGAGCCGGTCAAATTCCCGGGCCAGGGTGAACCCGGCCGGCTCGAGCTCCGCCCGCACCTGGGCCTTCGTCATCTTGTGCTCTGGCTTGATTGGCACGGCCGGATCCTCGCCCCGAAACTCGGCGAGCACGAGCCGGCCGCCCGGGGCGAGGCTCTCACGGATCCGCTCCAGCATCGCCTCGGGATGCGAAAACTCGTGATAGACGTCGATGCAAAGGATGAGATCCACTTCCCCCTTGGGCAGCCGCGGATCGATCGCGGTGCCGAGCACCGGCTTCACGTTGTGAATCCCCTGCTCGGCCAGCCGCCCGAGGAGCATCCGCAGCATCTCCGGCTGCACGTCCACCGCATAGACGCGGCCGCGCGGGCCGACGCGCCGCGCAAGTTCGAGCGTGTAAAACCCGTTGCCGCACCCCATATCGCAGACCGTCTGGCCGGGCTGGATCGCGAGCGCCTCGACCAGAAGCCGGCAGTCCTCCTCGCGCTGGCGGTTCTCGCGCACGAGCCACGGGGCGCCCGTGAAGTGCATCGTCTTCGCGATCTCGCGGCCCATGAAGTGCGTCATCGGCGGCGGGATAACAACCGTCGGATCGACGTCCATGTCGATCGTGATTCGCGGGCGTGATGCCGTCGCTGGGCCCTGGGCCGCGGCGACGCCGGCGGCGAGCGCGACGAGGAAAAAACCGAACAGCCTCGCGAGGATGACCATGCGGTTGAGTATAGCGGTGACTGGAGACCGCTTCGTCCCGAAGCGGATCCAGATCCGCTTGCGGAGCAAGCGGTCTACTTTCGGCAGGCTGAAGCCTACCCTACTTTGCGCACGTCTCGTGCCCCGAAACGGATCGCCGGCAGGCCCGCTTCGTCGCAGAAGCTGGCAATCGTGATGCCGCTCTTGAGCGCGAAGTCGGCGAGCTGTTCGAATTCGACGAGGATCGTGCGGCCCGCCTCGATCGCCAGCACGCGGGCTCCGGCCGCGCGCAACGACTGCAGCGTGCCGACGCCGATCGTGGGCATGTCGAACCGCAGGTCCTGCTGGGGCTTCGCCACCTTCACGACCACCATGCCGCCGGTCGGGCAGAGACGCCCCGCGCGGCGGATGCATTCATCGGTGCCCTCGATCGCCTCGAGCGCCATCGGCGCGCGGTTCTTCACCACGACCGTCTGCCCGATGTCGAGCCGGCCGAGTTCCTTGGCGAGCCGCCAGCCGAAGACCACGTCCTGCTCCTCGGCCGACGAGAGCGGCCGGCCCGCGATCACGCCCTCGGCCGCGAGCAACTCCGGCGCGAAGTCGGTGGCCGGGCAGATCCGCACGCCCTGGGCGTCGAATGCCGAACTGATCGCGCCCAGGAGTGAATCATCGCGGTTGTCGCGATGCCGCGTCACGAAGTGCGGCCAGAAGGTCTTGAGACCGGTCCAGTCGGGCAGGTGGCGGATCCACGCGCCGCGGGCGAAGAGCTTCGTCTTGTGAATCTTGCCGGCCATCGTGGCGCGGCGGGCACCATGCCGCTTGAAAAACTCGATCGCGCGGCCGATCTCGGCCACGCCCACGGTGCCGTAGTCGTCGGCCAGCGCCTCGAGCTCGGCATCGGCATGGTCGCGGATCGAGAGGATCGCGGTGCGGCCGCCGTGCCGCCGGATCGCCTCGGCCACAGCGACCGGGAAGCGGCCCCAGCCGGCGAGGATGCCGATCGTCTCGCCGGTGAGTGCGTTCGAGTCGTGACGGGATTCGTGGTGCATGTCCCAAGCCCCCCGTCACGCCGCCTCGGCGGCCCTGCCGGCGCGGCCGCCTTCGAGGGCCTCGACGCGGGCGATGACCTGCTTGAGGTCCTTCCGCATCTCGGGGAGTTTGCTCATCGTGGCCAGCTGCAGCTTGCGGTCGCGAAGCTCGATGGCCGGCTCGCCGAGCACGGTCTTGCCCGCCTCCACGTCGTTCGACACGCCGGAGCGGGCTCCGAGAATCGCGCGGTCGCCGATGTGCACATGGTCGCGCACGCCCACCTGCCCGGCCATCACCACCCAGTCGCCGGTCGTCGTGCTGCCGGCCACGCCCACCTGCGAGCAGATCATGTTGTGCCTGCCGAGCCGCACGTTGTGGGCGATCATCACGAGGTTGTCGAGCTTGGTGCCCGAGCCGATGACCGTCGGCCCGTAGGTACCGCGATCGATCGTCGTCGATGCGCCGATCTCGACGTCGTCGCCGAGCTCCACGTTGCCGAGCTGCGCCGAGATGGCGTAGGCGCCGCCGGTCACCTTGTAGCCGAAGCCGTAGGCGCCGAGCACCGCATTGGCGTGGATGATGCAGCGGTCGCCGACCCGCGTGTTTTCATACAGCACGGCGTTGGGGAAGATCTCCGTGCCCGCGCCGATCCGGCAGCCGGCTGAAAGCCGCGCGCCCGAGTGGATCGTGGCGCCGGCGCCGATCTCGCAGTCGGGGCCAACCGTGGCAAAGGGATGGATGTCGACATCGGCAGCGATCCGCGCCGAGGGATCGACGGCGGCCTGCGGGCTCACGCCCGTCCGCACCCGCTTGCGCGGCGGCCGCACGAGCGTGATCACGGCGGCGAAGGCGGCATGCACGTCGGCCACTTCGATCGTCGGCCGGTCGAGCGGCCCGGATCCTTGCGGCACGATCGCGGCGCCGGCCCTGCTCTTCGGCAAGAGGTGCAGCTTGTCGGCATGATCGACGAGCGTGATGTGGTCGGGCCCGGCAGTCTCGAGCGTGACGGCGTCGGTAATCGGCGTCGTGGCGGGACCGCCGACGAGCGTGCCGCCGACATGGGCGGCGAGTGATTCAAGCGTGATGGCCATGCGCATCCTCCCTTGGGGGTCGGGAAGATAGGGGGCCTGAGGCTGCCGTCGCAAGGCGAATTCAGCCGCCAGGTTCGGCCGGAGAGCGAGGCTAGCGTTTCACGTCGGCCAGGCCGCCGTCCACGCCGATCACCTGGGCCGTCACCCAGCTCTGGGCCGGGTCGAGCAGCCAGACGATGGCCCGGGCCACATCCCCCGGCTCGCCGAGCCGCCCGAGCGGATGCATGCCGATGGAGGCCTTCTCGGCCAGTTCGCTCGCCACGAGCCCCGCGGCCAGCGGCGTGCGCACGAGGCCCGGGGCGACGGCGTTGAACCGGATCTTTTGCCGGGCGTAGGTGGCGGCGGCCGACAAAACGAGCCCCATGATGCCCGCCTTCGCCGCGGCGATCGCCTCGTGGTTGGCCAGGCCGACACGGGCCGCAGCGCTCGACACGAGCACGACCGAGCCCCCCTCCGCCTTCAGGAGTCGGCCGGCGGCCCGCACGCAGCCGAATGCGCTCGTGAGGTTCGTCGCGATCGTGGCATTCCAGTCGGCGGTGCTCGTGAGGTGCGCGGGCTTGAGCAGGATCGAGCCCACGCAATTGGTGATGCCGTCCAATCCGCCGAGTGCCGCGGCCGCCGCATCGGCGCAGGCATCTATTTTGTCGGGATCGGTGGCCTCGACGGTGCCCCACGGCATGCCGAGCTCATTCGCAGTCGCCTCGAGCCGCGCCGCATCGCGCCCAGCGAGAAAGACACGGCCGCCGGCAGCGACGACCAGCCGGGCCACGGTCGACCCGATGCCTCCGCCGCCTCCGAGAATGAGAACTCGTTGGCTCACGTCTACAGCCAGTCACCGACGGTCTGCTCGAGCCGGGCTTCCGCGGCCATGTCGCGGAGCTTGTCCATCGCCCGCGTTTGGATCTGGCGGATCCGCTCCTTGCAGACGCCCATCTGGCTGCCGAGCTCGCGGAACGTCCGCGGCGGCTTGCCGTCGAAGCCGAATCGGGCCACGACGATCTGCCGCTCACGCGGTTCGAGATCACCGAGGAAGCCGGCAAAGAGCTCCTTAAGCACACCGATCTGCTCGGCCGAGCAGTAATCGGTGTTCTCGGGATCGCCGGCCCGATCCTTCATCACGTCGTCGCTGGCCACGAACCGCTTATGCAGTTGCCGCGACTTGTGGGAGACGCGGAAGAAGTGCCGCTGGATCGCGTAGGTAGCGTAGGTGCTGAACCGGTTGCCAAGGGCGAAGTTGAATTTCTCGACGGCCCGCATGAGGGCGACGTTGCCTTCGCTGACGAGTTCCTCGAACGAATTGTTCGGGTCGATGAACTTCTTGGCGATGGAGACGACGAGCCTGAGGTTCGACGTGATGATGATCGACTTCACCGTCTCGGCCTCGGTGAGCCAGGCCTCCACTTGGTCGATCTGCTTGATCGTCGCCCGGCGGCGGTCCAGCCGGCCCCGGGCGGTGGCGGCGCGAAACTTCAGCCAGTTCATCCGCCGGAAATAAAACTGCTCTTCGTCCTTCGTGAGCAGCCTCGTCTGATAGAGGCTGGCCAGGTAGGGCGTGAGCGCCTTGGCGGAGGCGGGCGTCTCATGCTGCTCCAGAGGAATCGCCGCATCGGCCGGGGCGATGGTGGCGAGCTTTTCAGCGTCAGCCTTCAGAAACTGCCGGCAGGGGATGTATTCGATCTCCCGGCCGAAGAGCTGCTGGCGACGCTGCTCGAGGAGGGCCTTCCGCTTGGCGAGGGTCTTGGCCGAGACAGGCCGCTTGGGCTTGGCCTGTCGCCTTTTCCGAACCGCGCGAGCCGGAAACTGCTTGATGGACGCAATCATGCGAGTCCCTCCTGACAATCGAAAAGAAGAGTTCGAATGCCTGGAACCGACACCAACCTGAAAGCCCCTGAGGGCTGTCACTGAACGAGGCTGGTAGTATCGGCTTTTGGCTGTGGTCAACTCTGGAAAAACGGCCATGGCTGGCAGGGTTTCCATCGGTCTCCTTAGAACCGCAGCAGCCCCGGACGACTAACAGGCCAGGCTTCAATCCCGAAAAATCGCCCACCCCATCCCCGAGACTCCCCCGTGAGCGGCCCCACCGGCTGGAACTTCGACAACTCGTATGCCCGGCTGCCGGACGTGCTTTTTTCCCCGGCGCAGCCGGCCCGATTCCGTGCGCCGCGGGTGTCGATCCTCAACCAGCGCTTGGCGGAAGATCTCGGGCTTTCATTCGGCGACACGCCCGACGTGGCCACCGCGGCGGTCTTCGCCGGCCAGGCATTGCCCGCGGGAGCCGAGCCGATCGCCCAGGCCTATGCGGGCCACCAATACGGCCACTTCACGATGCTCGGCGACGGCCGGGCGATCCTCCTTGGCGAGCAGCTCGCGCCCTCGGGCGCGCGGTTCGACATCCAATTGAAGGGCGCCGGGCGGACGCCGTTTTCGCGGAATGGCGATGGCCTGGCGGCGCTCGGGCCCATGCTCCGCGAATACATCATCAGCGAGGCGATGCACGCCCTCGGCATTCCCACGACGCGGAGCCTGGCCGTCGTCACGACGGGCGAGACGGTCTATCGCAACACACCCCTGACCGGGGCGGTGCTCACCCGCGTTGCCGCAAGCCACATCCGCGTCGGCACGTTCGCGTATGCGGCCCGCCGCGATCCAGACGCGCTCGTGGCGCTCGCCGATCATGCGATCGCCCGGCATTACCCCGAGATTGCCAGTGGGCCTGAAAAATACCGTAGCTTTCTCATTGCCGTGATCGACCGGCAGGCGGCCTTGATCGCCCGCTGGCTGCACGTGGGCTTCGTGCATGGCGTGATGAACACCGACAACATGGCGATTTCCGGCGAGACGATCGACTATGGCCCATGCGCCTTCATGGATGTTTACGACCCCGCGACCGTCTTCAGCTCGATCGACGCGCATGGTCGTTATGCCTATGGCAATCAGCCGGCGATCGCCCAGTGGAATCTCGCCCGCTTCGCCGAGACGCTCTTGCCGCTTTTGCATGCCGATGCTGATACGGCGATCGCGATGGCAAACGAGGCGCTCCAGCACTTTTCAAGCACATTCGAGCGGGCCTGGCTGGCCGGCATGCGGGCGAAGCTTGGGCTCGAGACGGAAGAGCCCGGCGACGGCGAGCTCATCACCGCCCTGCTCGAGTGGATGCAAGCCGCCCGCGCCGACTGGACGAATACGTTTCGCGATCTCGGGGCAATGCTCGACGCAACCGGCGGCGATTCGTCGACGGGCGACCTCTATCGTCAGCCCGCATTTGCGGCGTGGCATGCCCGCTGGCTCGAGCGGCTGGGCCGGGAGGGCCGGCCAAACGCGCTCACGGCAGCGCGGATGGCGGCGGTGAATCCGTGGGTCATTCCCCGCAATCATCGAGTCGAAGAAGCGCTCGCCGCCGCCACGGGCGAGGGCAGTTTCAGCTTCGACCCGACGGCAACCGATCCACTGGCAGCGACGCACCGGCTCGTGGCGGTGCTCGGCTCACCCTTCAAGCCCGACGCGGCGGCGGCGGCCTATGCCGAACCGCCGCCGCCCACGACGAGCTGCTACCGCACATTCTGCGGCACGTAACTAAAGATCGCGAACTCGCGAACGCGGACTACTGCTTCCGCATCCGCCGCCGCAGCGCCGCACCGGCGAGACCGGCCACGCCCAAGCCAGCCAGCGCGATGCTCGACGGCTCGGGGACGGCGACATTGAAGATCGCCTGTTCGCCGTACTCGATTCCTTCGCGGCTGAGATCGCTTCCCGCTATGTTCGCGATGGCGAGGAGAAATGGATCGGACGTCTGGTATGACGGCGAGGTGATCTGCAACACAAGGCCATAGACGCCCGCAGGCGCCGTTGCGCCGGAATTGGGGAAAAGCAGGAAATCGAGATGACCGTGGAGGGATTCCGATAGATTTTCGTCGAGAATCAGGCCGGTCTGCAGCCCGCTTGAGCCAGTGACATCGAGCGACATATTGGCATCAGCGACTCTCACGAATGCGCCAGTGGGCACAGGCGTCACAGGATCCCCTTCGATGCCCGAGTGGTACCAAAGTTTCTGCGATATCTGAATGCCGTATTGGTGCCCTAATGGAAGTGAACCTGCGAATCCGGGATCGTGGGTCTCAAAAGTCACCGGATCGAAAGTACCAACATATTTCGGCAGGCCGGTCATTAGTTTGACATTTTCAAGGAAGACTTGAATGTCCGTCACAGCATCTCCCCGAACCGGCGATGGCCTGACAAGACCGCCGATCAAAATGAAGATGATTGCCGACAGGATTTTCAACGGATTTAGATTCATGGAATCAATTCCTCAGGGTGTATCACTCGATGCCTATTTGGGACGTGCAAAGTTGTCGTTTGTTCTTCCGGTCGTCGCATGGTTGGTCAGGTCCGAGTACGACATGAAATCGACCCGGGAATCCACGTAGAGATAGTGCGAACCATCGCCGTGTCGCTCGGGGGCCACTTCCCCGGTGATACTTGCTAGCACCCGTCGGCGAAGGATGTTGTTCGCACTGAACCAACTGGGCGCATGGTTGTGATCGAAATGCGTGTTTTGCAGATCCGCGAGCGCCGACCGAGGGACAGGTGGCGTCAGTGGCTGAAATGACGGATTGAAGTAATCGTGTGTCGCCAATTCATATGCCAGAATCGTTTTTGTTTTCGAAACCACTTTGTCGTAACGCAGCACCGAACCCGCGGCGGAATAGGTCAGAAAGCCGCTCATTGAATAACTCGTCCGAGGCGTAAACCGCTTCGTCGGATCGGGGTGGTCGGGATCAGCGAATTCGACGCCGCACCCGGGCAGACCGCTCCGCCTCGTGCTGCCCAGCGGATCGTCGGGGCAGATGCGAATTTCGGTGACGCTTTCCGTGAATGGCGCGAGGGCGTCGATCCAGGTCTTCTTGCCTCCCTGATCGTCGGCATCGCCGTGGTCGTCATCCCAATACGGCCATTTGCCCCGATGCGCCTCGGCGAAATTGATCGTGGCAATCCCGATCTGCCGCAGTCCGCTGGCGCACTGCGTCCGTCTGGCGGCGGCGCGGGCCGACTGCACAGCGGGCAGGAGCAGACCGACGAGCGTTCCGATGATTGCGACCACGACCAATAACTCCACGAGCGTGAAGCCAAAGCGCTGGCCAGCCGGGCGATGATTGCGGCGATAAAGATCATCACTCATATGCAACTCTTTTGCAAGTGTAGTCAGATTGCGCATGGGGTCAAGGTCTGGGTGAGGCGGCCTGATGCCCGAACGGTCGCGTTCGCTTGCGTGTGGAGAGAACTCCGCCACGACGGAACAGGAACCGGGAAGACGGGAGGAAGAAAGATTCCTGCTGGCGGTTCACGCCAGGCCGGCCTAGGAAGGCCGCTGCTTCGGAATCAGGCTGCCGTCACGAGCGTTTCTCGAGGTCTAATCTGCGTCGGCAGGCCGAATCAGCCCGCTACTGGATGTCTCGTGCAGATCAGTTGCAACAGAGTATAGGCGGGGATTCGGCGGGGTCAAGTGTTTATTTGGGCCTGTTTTACCGCTGATTTCGGGGCTTTTCAGAGACCTGCCCCTCCTCGAAATCCTCGTCGGATTCGACGATTCGCCAGGCCGGAAATGGATCCTCGAGGCTGAGCCAGCCTTCCGGCCCCAGTTCCATTTCTTCGTCGGTCAGGCAGCAGGCTTCCAGCCGGTCGAGGAGCGCATCGGAAAGCTTCGCGCCGATGACGACGAGCTCCTGCCGACGATCGCCCCAGGGCTCCTCCCAGATCGCGTCGATCTCCTGCTGATCGAGTTCCTCCGGCCATTCCTCCGCCGGGGCGCTCGCAAGCCATGAGCCACCCGGCTGCAGGCTCGAGACCACGCCGGCAGTCGACCAGATGCCGGCCCAATCGTGCCGCGTGGCAAGCCACAGAAAGCCCTTCGAGCGGATCACGCCTTTGAAGCCGGAACCTGTGACGAGATCCCAGAATCGCTGCGGATGCAGCGGCCGCCGACTGCGAAACACGCGGCTCGAAATCCCATATTCCTCGGTCTCGGGCGTGTGGGTTCCCGGTGCCTCGGCCAGCCAGCCGGGATGGCTCGCGGCATGATCCATGTCGAAAAGCTTGGTGTCGAGCAATTCGCTCATCGGCACCTCCCCGCGCTGGCTCTTGATGATCCGGGCGGCCGGATTCAGCTTCCGCAGGATCGCCTCCAGATACGCGAGATCATCGGCATCCACGAGATCAGTCTTATTCACGATGATGACATTCGCGAATTCCACCTGATCGACGAGCAGCTGTACGAGATCGCGGGAATCGTTTTCATCGAGACCGATGCCGCGGTCGCGGAGTTCGTCGCGCGAGCAGTAGTCGTCGAGAAAGTTTTTGGCGTCGACCACGGTCACGAGCGTATCGAGGCGGGCGAGCGCCGAAAGGCTCTCCCCCTTCTCGTCGGTGAACGTGAAGGTTTCGGCGACGGGAAGCGGCTCGGAGATGCCCGTGCTCTCCACGAGCAGGTAGTCGAATCGATCTTCACGGGCCAGCTTCGCCACCTCCTCGAGCAGGTCTTCGCGGAGCGTGCAGCAGATGCAGCCGTTGGAAAATTCCACGAGCTTTTCCTCGGTGCGGCTGAGCCGGCCGGCCGTGGGCGTGGCGAGCGGATTGGCCACGAGCTGGGCGTCGATATTCACCTCGCTCATGTCGTTGACGATCACCGCCACCCGCAGCCCCTCGC
>JBIIQM010000017.1:0-49814 GCA_044342075.1 Pirellulales bacterium | reverse complement strand
GGCCGAGGCTCTGGAACGCGGCGATCCGGTGCCCGGCGAGGATCGCCCCGAGGTCGTCGAGCTTCACGATTGCCGCGACAAGCCCGTAGACGCCGATCGTCATCGCGAGAGAGATTGCCGCCAAAACCGCGAGTTGCGTGATGAATGGCTTGCCCGCCACCACGCCGAGCGTGATCACGATGATCTCGGCCGAGAGGATGAAATCGGTGCGGATGGCGCCGGCGATTCGCTCGCGTTCCACGGCCACTGGGTCGGGCCCGTCGGTCACGGCGGAGTGCGCGAGGGCTTCGGCGTGGGCTGCGTCCTTCCCATGCAGGAACCGGTGCACGAGTTTTTCGGCGCCTTCGTAGCAAAGGAAGGCACCGCCGATCACGAGCAACGGGGGGATCGCCCAGGGGGCCGCCCAGCTGATGCCCAGCGCCGCCGGCACGAGGAAGAGCTTGTTCCACGCAGAGCCGCGGGCCACCGCCCACACGACCGGCAGTTCGCGGGCCGGCCGCACGCCCGTCACCTGCTTGGCATTGAGGGCGAGATCGTCGCCGAGCACGCCGGCCGTCTTCTTGACGGCCACCTTCGTCATCGTCGCCACGTCGTCGAGGACGGTGGCGATGTCGTCGAGGAGCAGAAGCAGGCTGCCGGCCATGGAGATCCCGTCAAACTGGCTGCAGGTGGGCAATCTGGGGAAACCTGCCGCGAGGAAGTGTATCCGCGGTGGCGAAAATGCCGATTCCAATAGTAGCTCTCCCCACGCCGGAGGGGGGCTCTGGAGGAGCCATGCATCGTCATTCACGCCGCCACCGCAAGCCGTCGCGCGAGTCGCTCGCGCTATCCATCGAGGCCATGGAGCCGCGGTTGGTGTGCGCGGCCGGCCTTTCGCTCGCGCTCGTGAACGACACCGGCCGGAATAGGAACGACCGCGTCACGTCCGACGCCACGCTTGCCATCAGCCGTCCGCTCGCGGCAGGGCAGCAGGTCGAATACCGCGTCAACGGTGGCGCCGCCCGCACCGCGGTGATGACGGATGCCCGTCGCTTCGTGCCGGAGGGCATCGGAGCCGATGGCATGTATCGGGTCTTCACGCGGGTGGTCGACGGGGCAGGCCGCCCGGTCGCGACGAGCCGAGCGATCGAGTTCCGATTGGACCGCTCCGCGGCACCGCTGCAGGTGGCTCTCAAACAGGATACCGGCGCGTCTGCCACCGATCGGATCACCTCGAATGCGAATCTCGCCGTCTCGAGGCAGGAGCCCGGCGCGGCGTTGCAATACAGCCGCGACACCGGCACCTGGGATCCGGCCACGGCGGTCTGGGGCGGTTATGCGCCGCAGCCGGGCCTGAACCGCTGGCGCGTCAGGCAGGTCGACCTTGCGGGCAATGCCTCCGCGCCGGTCGCGATCGAGTTTGAGTTCGACACGGAGCGCGACGAGCGGGTGGTGCGGGTCGACGGCCCGTCATCGGGGTCATTCGAGGCCGTGGCTGGTCAGCGAATCGTCTGGGTGCTCGAGTTCGAGAAGCCGATGTATGCGTCGGCCGCGAAGGGCACCGCTCCCGGCATCCAGTTCACGTTTCGCGGGCAGCAGCTGATGGCCCGCTGGAGTGGCGGTAGCGGCACCAATCGGCTCGAGTATGACTATGTGTTCACGGCGCAGTCGGCGGGCACGGGCAACCTGGAAGCGCCCAAAATCGCGTGCCTCTGCTACGGCGGCCTCGTCGCCGACGCGGCCGGCAACAGGCTGAAGAAGCATGGGCTGCCCGCGGTCGTTGGCCCTGCATAAAACAGGCTGAAGCCTGTCCTACTTCGACAGGCTGAAGCCTGTCCTACTTCAGGGGAGGCAGGCGACGCGGCACCAGTCGCTGATCTGACTGCGGATCTCGTCGCGAATCCTGCGGACGGCCGCCAGCCGCTCTTCGTGCGATCCCGTGAGGACCGACGGATCGGGAAATCCCCAGTGCTCGCGTCGCACCGGCCCTGGAAACACCGGGCAGCGCTCGGCGCTGGCCTCGTCGCACACCGTCACGACACGGGAGAATTGCGGGCCGCGGGCGAGCATCTCGGCCACGCTCTTGGTTTGCGCTCGGGAGATATCGACGCCCACCTCCTGCATGGCTTCGACCACCAGCGGATTGAGCACGCCCGGCTCGAGGCCGGCGCTGTGAGCCTCGTAGCTGCCCTGGCACATCTGATTCACGAATGCCTCCGCCATCTGGCTGCGGGCGCTGTTGTGAATGCAGACGAACAGGATCTTTTCGGGCCCCGCCTGCGGCCCGCAACCGCAGGCCGTCCCACAGTTTCCGACCGACGCGAGCGAAACGGCCTCGCGGGCGTCGCCGAAAAACCGCCGGCGAAACGCCAGGGCCACGTTCACCAGGCCGATGAGGACGGGCACCTCGACCAACGGCCCGATCACCGTCGCGAAGGCGGCGCCGGAGTCGATGCCAAACACCGCGACGGCGACGGCGATCGCCAGTTCAAAGTTGTTGCTCGAGGCGGTGAAGGCGATCGTCGCCGCCTTCGAGTAGTCGGCGCCGATGCGTTTGCCCATCCAGAAGCTCACCAGAAACATCACCAGGAAGAAGATCAACAGCGGCATCGCGATCCGCAGCACGTCGGAGGGGATCTGCACGATCAGGCCGCCCTTGAGGCTGAACATCACGAGGATCGTGAAGAGCAGCGCGATGAGCGTGATCGGGCTGATGGCGGGGATGAAGGTCCGCTCATACCAGTCGCGTCCCTTGAGGGGGAGGAGCAACGCGCGGGTGGCCATGCCCAGTGCGAACGGAATACCGAGATAGATGGCAACCGTCTCGGCGATCCGGCCGATGCCAACCTGCACCGTCGTCGCCGGGAGGCCGAGGAGCGGCGGAAGAACGGTGAGCAGCAGCCAGGCATAGACGCTGTAGAAGAGGATCTGCAGCACGCTGTTCAGGGCGACCAGGGCCGCCGCATATTCGGAATCACCCTGGGCCAGTTCGTTCCAGACGATCACCATCGCGATGCAGGGGGCGATGCCGACCAAGATCAGCCCCGCCATGTAGTCGGGCTTGTCGTGAAGGAAGATGGCCGCGAGTGCGAACATCAAGAGCGGGCCGACGAGCCAGCTTTGGAACAGGGCGAGGCCGAGGGTCTTCCAGTCGCGAAACACTCCCGGCAGTTTTTCGTAGCGCACCTTCGCGAGGGGCGGATACATCATGAGGATGAGGCCGATCGCGATTGGGACGTTCGTCGTGCCGACCTGGAAGCGGTTGATGAATCCATCGATGCCGGGGACGAGTCTCCCCAGGGCGATGCCCGCCGCCATGGCGGCGAAGATCCAGACCGTCAGATAGCGGTCGAGAAAGGCCAGACGATTCTTCTTCTCAGCAGCGGCTGAATGCAGCGACATGACGCACCTCCATCGGCCGCAAAGTCTAGCGGCTGATCTGTGCAGCCGGAGCCGGCGTGGCAGTTTTCGCTGGGCGCTTAGGCTGCGGCGGCCGCCTGGCGGTCGTGGACGGCCGTGGACCGCAGGAGAATGCAGCCTTGCAGCACCTCGGGCTTGCCGGGGCTGCCGACCGCCGCGGTGGGGCAGGCGATGAGCCCGGAGAGACGCCCCCAGGTTTCCCGGAGGGCGTGGGGAATCGAGCAGGCGCTCACGTTGCCGGTGCGCTTCGTGAGGCCGTTGATGAGCTCGCCGCGGACGGAAAAGTCCTCGAGCTTCATGCCGGTGAAGCGGACGATGCCCGACCCGGCCTGGTGTGGCACGACGAAGTTCACGTCGTCGCCGGAGAGGCCCGTTTCGGCGAGCGCCTTCGCGACGGCGGCCGACATGGCCCGCGGGGCGGCTTCGGCAATCGCCATGCCGTCGAGTGAATAGACGAGCCTTTCCTCGGCGTGCGCCCGGCCGCCGTCGGGCGCCGGGAAGGGAACCTGCGGCCGGACGTGGAAATCGAACGTGGGCCGCTCGGCCGGCTGCTTTTCGGCCTCGGCATGGACGATCTCGAAATGGACGGGATGCCGGAGGCTCGTCGTGGGCGCGAGCAACGTGGCCGAGGCCATGTCGCCGAAGAGGCCGGCGGTCTGGCGGCAGCTGTAGTCGGTGATGCGGCTGATCCGGCTGGAGGCGACGACGAGCAGGTATTCATCGCGGCGCAGGCCGAGCCTGGGCGCCCAGCGCCGGGAGACGACGCCCAACGCGCGGCTGTAGCCGCAGCAAAACCAGTTGAGGCCGATCGTGCGGCATTGCTTCATGCCGAGTGCGCGGACGATCTGCCGCGCGGCACGGCTCGGCCGTTCGCGCTCGATCGCGTCGGGGGCGAGGTGCCGTCGGGCGATCGATGCCGGAATGAACGAGGGCGACACGAAGACGAGGCCGCGGCAGTCGGCCAGGTTGCAGGCCGTCTCCCGCTGAAGCTGCCGCACGGCGTGCAGGCCCATCGTCACCTCGTCTTCGAGCGAGATGCCGCGGGCTTCGATCCCCGTGTGATGCGAAAACTTGCGGGGCATCGTGTCGCCGAACCAGTCGTTCTCGAGTTCCCAGGGCGGCTGGTGGACCGCGATCGCCGAAATGCCGAGAGGGGAAGGCGTGGGGGCGTTCATGCGTGGCTCGCGTCTCGTCGGGAAACCCGCTCTTCCCGCGGCGGCGGGCCGGGGCAGGGGGAGCGGGATTCTGGCGATCGGCGGCGGCCGAGGCCAGCCGGAAATTGCCGTGCTATTTCCCGCCGAAGGTCCCGCCGAAGGCCCGGATCCATCGGTCACTCGGCCTCGTCGAAGGGCCCTTGCAGGACGGCGTCTGGCTGGTCGCGGCGGCCGTCCTTCCCGATCACCACCTTCGCCTGCGCGAGCAGGTCTTCGGGGAATCGCCAGCGGTCGGCCGCGAAGCCGGGCGCAAGCAGGTTGACCGTGAGCCGCGGCGGGATCACCTGAGCCGTCTCGCCGATCGGCACCGTCGCCGGATTCTCGCCCCGCAGGAGGTCGGCCGCCACCCTGCCGGCCACGAGCCCCACCTCGCGGAAGTCGAAGCCGACATCGAAGAGGGTGCCGCGGTCGGGAGCACCCGGCACGATCGTGAAGACCGGCCGACCAGTCTTGCCCGCCGTGGCCACGATCGAGTCGATCACGCTGGCAACGGTCGTGTCCCCCGGCACGAAGATCACCTCGGCCCCGCGAGCGATCGTCGACTGGATCGCCTCGATCACGCCCGACGAGTTTTCCACCGGCGCCTCCACGAGCGTGATGCCGAGCCGCTTGCAGCTGGCACGGGCGAGTTCCATGAAGCGGCGGGAGTTGCTCTCGGCAGGGTTGTGGGCCACGCCGACCGAGCGGACGGTGGGATTGATTTTCAGCAGCAGGCGAAACGTGAAGTCGACCGGTGCGAGGCTGCCGTAGCCGACCATGTGCCTCGGGTGCGCGAGCGGATCTGCGCGATCGAGCCCAACTCCTGCGGAGAAGGGGTCGGCCACCGCCGCAAACACATGGAGCTTCTCCCCGCGCTTGTTGGCCGTCGCCACGGCCTGCAGCGACGGCGTACTCGAGGTCATCACAAGGTCGAAGGGGCCGCCGACGATCTCCCGCGCGATCGCGTTGGCCTGGGCCATGTCTCCCTCGGCGTTGTATCGCCGCACGGTCACGGTCTTCCCGTCGACGAAGCCGCCTTCGGCGAGCCCCTCGAGCATCCCCTTCACGGCGGCGTCGAGCACGGCCGTGCTCACCTGTTGGAGCACGGCGACGGCAGGGAGCGTGCGCGATGCCCCGGCTTGATCGGTGAGGAGAAGCAGTGCCGAGCCGCTGACCAAGAGGGCGGCCGTCGGGAGCCAGCGTTTGATGACCGCGATCATGCGCTACACATATCTTTCCGCAAGGAGCATGGCCGCTGCGTCGTCGAGTTGGTCGGCGCGTCGCAGCCTATCGAACCGGTCGGCGAGGTCCTCCGCGGTGAGCCGTCGCTTGGCGGAGCCCGCAACGTCGAGGGCGATCCTTCCCCTGTGGACGAGCAGGAGGCGGTCGCCAAGCGAGGCGGCCTGCGCGAGCGAGTGGGTGACCATGAGGGCCGTGAGGTTTTCGTCGCGAACGATCCGGGCCGTGGCCTGTACGACGCGGTCGGCCGCGGCGGGATCGAGGGCAGAGGTATGCTCGTCGAGCAGCAGCAATTCCGGCCGGTGCCAAGTCGCCATCACGAGCGAGACGATCTGCCGCTGGCCTCCGGAGAGCGATCCGATCGACTGGTCGAGCCGGCCTTCGAGCCCGGGCACGATCCGGCCGAGCCGGGCGGCCGCCTCGTGCCGGAGCGAGCGGTCGGTCGCCCAGCCGAGACCCGCCGCACGTCCACGGCAGGCGGCCACGGCGATGTTTTCGAGCACGGTGAGACTCCCCGCGGTGCCGGCCCGTGGATCCTGAAAAACCCGGCCGATGAGCCGGGCGCGGCGATGCTCGTTCCAGCGGGTGATGTCGCGGCCGGCGAGCGCGATATGGCCGCTGTCGAGGGCGACCGTGCCCGCGATCGCGCCGAGCAGCGTGCTCTTGCCGGAGCCGTTGGTGCCGATGACGACCACGAACGTGCCGGCCGGTATCGAGAGCGTGACGCCATCGACCGCGCGGACGAGCGGCCCGCCGGGGGCGGAGAACGTGACGGTCGCGTCGTCGATCTCGAGCATGTCTGACAGGATCCGTGTGAGGTTGCTGAAGAGGATTGGTCAGCGGACGGCCGGGGCCCGCTTGCTTGCCACGACGAGCCTCGGGGCCACGAGGGCGACCAGCACGACGAGCGCCGTCGCCGCCTTGAGCCAGTCGGGATCGAGCCCGGCCCGCAGCGCCGACGCCACGAGAAGGCGAAACGTCACGCTGCCCGCGACCGCGGCGACCAGCGCGCTTCCCAGCCGCACCTGGCCGACGAGCGCGGTGCCGAGAAAGACGCTCGCCATTCCCCAGACGACCATCCCGATCCCCATCTGCACGTCGGTGAAGCCCTGGTACTGCGCGACCAGCGCACCGGAAAGGGCGACCAGCGCGTTGGCGATCGCGAGGCCGGCAACCGTGAGCAGCCCTGTGTCTCTGCCGAGCGACCGCGCCATCGTCGCCGTGTCACCACCGGCCCGCATCGCCGTGCCCAGCCGCGTGCGGAAGAAGAGGTAGAGCAGGGCGGCGATTGCGAGGGCGACGGCGAGCACGAAGGCCGTCCGTGCCGCCTCGCCGGCCGCCGCCTCCGTAAAACCGAGCCGGCGCATCGCCGGCGAAAGCACGGCCTCGGCCCGGTCAAAGAGCGTTGCGACACCCGAGAGAGGCACGTTGCTCTTGCCCAGCACGACAAGATTCACGCTCGCGAGCGTCGTCGTCATGAGAATGCCGGCGAGCAGCGGCTCGACCCGCAGGAAGGCATGGAGAAGGCCGGTGCAGGCGCCGGCCAGCGCACCGGCGAAAGCACCGCAGGCGGTCGCCACGACCGGATCGATACCCGACATGAGCAGGACCGCCGCGACGACGGCGCCGAGCGTGAAGGAGCCGTCGGTCGTGATGTCGGGAAAGGAGAAGAGCTTGTAGCTCACGAAGACGCCGAGCGCGACCAGGCCGAGGGCGAGGCCAAACGTCCACGTGGCAAGGAGCGTGGTCATGCCGGTTCTCCGCTGATCGTGACCGGCGCAAACCAGACGCACCCGCGGACGAGTTCCGACTGGCCACTGCCCAGCACCGGCTGCGTGTCGGCGAGGAGATGCATCACCGCGACGGGCGGCGACCCGGTCAGGTCGCGAATCGTTGCCGGCAGGTCGGCTGCACCGCGCTTGATCGGACGGTGAGGGAAGACGGCCGCATGCGCGTGCCCGTGGAGCGGGGCTGCTGCGTCATCACCCAGCGGACGCACGAACGACGCGAGCGGGCCGGCGGGCGTGCCCCGGGTGGCGACGCCGACGATCAGGGCGGAATGCCGCGCGAGCACGGGCTCACGCGAGAAGCTCATCCATCGCGACGCGATTTCGCGGGAGCCCGCCGTCGGGTGATCGGCTGCGGTCGCGTCGGCAAGCGACCGGATGAGTTCGACGCCCACAAGGCCGTGGATCTCGCCCGCGACCACGAAGGCGATCGCGGGGGCGGACGAGAGATCGACGAGCGACCGCACGAGGTCGTCGAACCGCACCACGGGCTCTTCCCCCAGCGGCTCGAAGCCGGCGCGGCCCGTGGGAATGCCGGTCCACACGAGGCCCATCGCGAACCGCGCCGCCGGCACGAGATCCCCCTCGGCGATCAGGTAGTCAACGACGGCGAAGGGCTGCGGAGCCCGGTGAAACACCGCGCCGCCTGCCGCGACGAATTCACCCGTGCGGAGCAGCGGCGGCGATCCGTCGTCGATCGCCGCGTGGCCGAAGGCGAATGCGCTGCGGGGCAGGGGGCGGGCTGCAGCGTTTGCTGCGGCGCCGCCAATGAGCGTGGCCGGCAGCGGCTGATGTGCCGGACGCTCTAGGCCGACTAGCCGGAGGGAATGCGAGGTGATGTCGGCCGCGATCGGTGACGGCGCATCGGCTCCGCCATGCGTTGCTGAGGCGCTCTCGGTCGCCGTGGCACCGGCGGCTGCGGCATCCATCAGGATCCGATCGATCCGCGAAAGCGCGAGCACACTTTTCACCTGCGGGCTCGCCGCCGAGATCAGGCAGCGGCCCCCGGCTGCCTTGGCGGCCTTGTGCGACGAAAGCAGCACGCCGATGCCGGCAGAACTCAGGAACGGTACGGCGGCCAGGTCAATCGCGATCTCGTGAGCGCCGCGGCGAAGTTCCTCGTCCACCGCCCGCCCCAGTTCGCCGGCCGACTCCGCGTCGAGGCGGCCTGACGCCACGAGCATGATGAGGGGCGACAAATCTCTCCGAGCGATCGTGAAATCCATGCCGGCAAGATAGCCGATCCCGTGGCGGAAACCCACGAAGACGACGAGTCCCGGCAATCGGTAGCGGATGGGCCGAACACGCAGATTTTGCGGCCGCGCAGGCGCCTCCCCGGGCTGACGATTTGGCTGAGATCTCGATCACCAACTGTTATGATGCGGTTTGTTCGGGGGTCGCTGCTCGAAGGATCATGTCATGTCCCGAAGATGGTTTCGCACCGGTGTGGCGGTTCTGCTCACGCTCAGTGCAACTGTGTCGAGTGTCCAGGGCGTTCATGCGCAACAGGCTGACGCCGCCGTTACCACGCCGGCTTCCGCCACCACCGCCGAAGCCTTTCGGCCGGCCGTGCCCGGCCCGCGGCCGGTGTCCGACCATCCACTCGCGTGGGTGTTGAAGTTCGCCCACGAAGAGCGAGCCTACCTGCAGCAGACCGTGCGCGACTTCACGTGCCGGGTCACCAAGCGTGAGCGCATCGAAGGCGACTTGCAGGACTACTACTACATCGACATGCGCGTCCGCGAACAAACCTATGCGGGCGGGCAGATGACGCAGCCGCTCAGCGTGCTGCTCGAGTTTCTCGGCCCCTCCCACGTCGAAGGACGGAGAGCCCTTTTTGTCGCCGGCGAGAACGATAACAAGCTGCTGGTCCGCAAGGGCGGAAGACGGTTCGGTTATCTGGTCATCGATATCGATCCGTTTGGCGAGAGTGTCAAGCGGGAGAGCCTCATGCCGATCACCGAGATCGGGTTCTCACATCTGCTCGACCGGACGATCCGCACCCTGCAGCAGGATGTCGCAGCCGACCCATCGGGCGACAACACGATCGTCGAGCACATCAAAACCACGAAGATCAACGAACGCCCCTGCCAGATGCTGCGGATCACGCACCCGCTGCGCCGCGACGGCCTGCAGTTTTTCAGCGCCAGCATGTCGATCGATTCCGAGTTGCACGTGCCCGTGCGTTTTGACGTGTACGACTGGCCGGAAGCGCCCGGCCAGCAGCCGCCATTGATGGCAGAATTCACGTATACGAACGTGAGGCTCAACGCGAATCTGGACGACGCGATCTTCGCGCCGGCGATTCTTCGCGGCCGGTGATGGCGTCGCGGAAGCCCCCGTGGGCTGGGCCGCCTTCCAGCAGCAGGGCAGGTTGTTTTGCTAACAGTGCCGCGGCAGGCCCACTCAAACTCCGTGGGTTCGAGGCCGGGCGTCTTGGCGAGCCGGTCGAGGGAGTACGTCCAGGCTGACGCGTGGGCTCACTCGTGGCAGAGCGTGTCGACCGCCTGCGCTGCGCCCATCCGGTCGTTGAGTTGAACCACGAACCGATGCCGCCGCCCGTCTGGCCCAACCTGGCCCACGTGAGGCAGAAGTCGATCAAACCGGAGGCAGCGGCGAGACTGAAGCAAAGATCGCCAACGGTTCCCGGGAATGCAATTCAGTAAAGCGCCTTGTTGGCAGTCAGCGACCGCTCAGTCCGAGGGCCCGCAACAAGTACCGACGCTCCCGCTCCAGTGTGTAGTACCTGGAAATCTCCATACCACCCTCCCGGAGCGATTCGCGCAGCGTTCGATCGGCGAGCACTTTTTGGAGCGCTGCGACGAGCGCAAGCAGATCGTCGTTTGGGGCCAGAAACGCCGTTTCGAGATGCCGCATGAACTCGAAGCCGCCCACGCCCGGAAACCCTACCACGCAGCAGCCCGCGCACATCGCCTCCAGTGGCGGCAGTCCCAAGGCCTCATTGGCGGAAATGGCCAGAAAAACATCCGCCGATTTCAGGCAGGCCGCGGTTTCAGCTTCAGACAGGCCGTGTATCTGACTGAAATGCACGTCGGGCAGAGCCTCGGCGATCGCCTTGAAGACGGCGTCTCCCTTGCGGCGCATCACGACCACTTGGCCCGACTCCTTCTGTTCGCCCTGCCAGCGAAACACGTCCGGAATGCCCATCGCCACGTAGGGCGCCACGCGGCCGCGCTGCTGAAGCTGGTAGGTCATGTGCAGGCCGTGCGAAATGCACTCGTAGCCCCGATCGGGGTCGATCATCTCCCAATCGCCCGGCGTGTTGGCGCCTTGCATGTGGAGGATGATGCGATTCGCGACCAACGAGTCGACAAAAGCCGCGTCCGCAGGGCAGGAGAAGAGGACCGCATCCGTCGGCATGCACCGGCGGACCAGCTCTTCGTGGCTGATCACGGCACACCTGTTTTCAAACCACGTGGAACGCGTCCCATCCGGTGTGGCGACGGTGCACGGATAGCCGCTGTCGGTCAGCATGTCGGCGCAATGAAACCCCTTTTTTACGCCGCCATAGATGCCCGTTCCGGGGAGCACGTAATAGAAGTGCGAGGGCACACCCGTCATCTCAGCCCGTGTTCTTCGCGGCGCCGGTGTCGTTGGTCGCCGCTTCCACCATCCGCGCATCGCCAGCCCCCGCTCGCCAGCCATCATCCCAGTTCGGCCACATGTTTCTGTAGGTCGCGTTGGGAAATCCTGACGTGCCGTTCGGCGATGACGTCTTTCATTTCCTCCTCAGTAAGACGCATCCGCAGGATGTCGATCGCGTCCGCCGGAGACCGGCCATAGGCCAGCCGTTTCTTCCCGTTCACGAGTTCGAACAGATACATGTGGTGCGGGTTGTTGAAACTGCTCATGGTCATGGTTCCTCGCCTGCGGCTTGTCACGCCTTCACGAGCGCATCGGCATACGTCCGTGCCCTCGGCTCCGCGGCATCCTCTTCCAGCCGGAGTTGGTCGTCGTACTTCCCCGCCAAAAGGTCGCGATAGAACGCGTAATCGACACCCCTTACCTTCTCGTCATCCGGATAGCGGTGGTAATTCTCCTTGCTCATCAGGCTCTTGCCCTCGGCGATCAGTTGGTGGCCCAGAGCAGAGCCCGGATAAGGGGCATAGAAGGCGATCGAAGGGTAGACGTATTTCATGCGCTTGAGCATCCGCATGGTCCGGAATGCGTCTTCCCGCGACTCGCCCGGCACCCCGAGCATGATGTTGGACCAGAACATGGGGGGCTCGCGCCCCTTGCCAACGAATTCGTCACCGATGCGATTGATCAGGTCGATCGCGAAAAAGTTGTCTTCCTCGGTGCATTCCTTGTTCAGCAGCCGAAGGACGCGATCACTGCCCGACTCGAATCCAATCGAAATCGTGCGCCAGTTCGTCTCGCGCACCAAACCTTCGAACAGGTCGGGCCATTGCCGAACGGTGTCGGCGCGGCCCGCGGCCCAATATGGCCACACCTGGTTGGCCCGGCGCGGGTATTTATCGAGCCACTCGCGCAGCCACGCAGGGTTTTGAAAGAACATCGAGTCGTGGATCACCACCGACCCGACCCCATGCCTCTCGTCAAGCGCATTGAGTTCGTCGATCACGTCATCGACAGGCCGGCGACCCATGGCGGGGATGAAGGAATGTTCGTTGCAAAACACGCACTGCCACGGGCAGACGCGACTGGTGAGCACCGTGGCCACGGGAGGCGGCCCCCAGCCGCAGGCCGGCTCCAACGGCCAGTGGAACGAGCGGCCAAGTTCCTGGGTGGCGGGCTTTGGCCAGAGCGTGCGATCGATCCACGGCCAATCCCCCATCGACCGAGCGCTCGTGCCCTGAACGACCCGTGGAAACGCCTGAGGATTCCTGACCAGATCGACGATCACGTTTTCACCGGGTCCCTGGCAGATCGTATCGAACGCACAAACAGCCTCCATCTCGTCGACGGCGACCGTGGCATGCATCCCGCCGACGATGGCCATTCCGCGCGGATTGACCAGCTTGAAGATCTCCGCGGCCTTGGCCGCCACCGGAAAGGTGTAGCTGCGCACGTTCATGAGCAGTTGTTTGTAGCCCTTCATCTGCCGAGCCAGCTGCTCCCACGAGGTGACGGCACGCGTGGAGGCGATGTCGGTGATGACACCGTTCCGGTGCAGGATCGTGCGCAGCAGACCCAGGCCGTGGTCCTGCCACTGCTCATGAGGACCGCGCGGATTGACGAGATCGCCGAGGTCGCCCAGATCCAGCCAGAGAATGTTGGATGTGCGCCGGCTGCTCCACGGCCAGGTGAAAGCCATGGCACGACTCCTGCGGGTTGATCGCGAACCTGTCGCGGAAACCGATCCGCGGGGAGGCTACAGCCTCGCCCGTGGGGGAGAAACCCCAATTTTCCACTGGTTACGCAAGCGGCGGCCCATCACAATCCGCGGCCCCGGGCATGCTCGCCGATGCGAAGAGGTCGATGGAGTCGCCGATGACGATGGATGTCGAATCCCGTGTTCCGCCGGAAGCCTCCACCGCGGTTGTCGTCTGCTCGGTGACGGCGTCCTTCGTGCCGTATGCGTCTCTGCTCCTGGACCGAATCGTCCAACTCTACAGCGGCCGGAACATCGTCTTCCACGTGCTCGCGTCCGGCTGTGACGCCAGCCAGCAAGGGGCGTTCGAAACGCTGCGCCGCCGGCGGAAGCCCACGGTCGCGCTGGTGTGGCATCACCGGGAGGTCGACGTCCATGCGACTCCGCGCGCCGTGTTCGAGGCGCTGTGCTTGGATCGATTGCGATTCCTCGATGAGCCCGCGCTCGACAGCGGCCGGGCGCTCATGCTCGACGTTGATCTGCTCGTCGAATCCGATCTGCTGCCGCTGTGGCAGACCGACCTCTGCGGCCGCATGCTGGGGGCGGTTCGGGATTTCGGCTTTCCCACGCATGGCAGTCGCTTTGCCAGCGCCGAAAGGCCCGGGCGGCCGTACTTCAATGCCGGCGTGTTGCTCGTTGACGTCTGTACCTGGAAGCGGAGGCGCGGGCTGCAAGCCTGTCTTGCGGCCTGGCCGGACCCCGCAGCGGAGGAGACGGTGTTCGCGCCCGACCAGGATGCGATCAATCGCGGCCTCACCGACGACTGGCATGAACTCGACCCCTCGTGGAACGCGCAGGTGATCGCCCTCCAGCACCACTCGCAGTGGGCGGAGAGCAGCTTCAAGGAATCACTCCGGACCCGGCTTCAGGAACTTCGACGGGATCCGCACATCCGCCACTGGGCCGGTCCCTTCAAGCCATGGAGGAGGCAACCTGGCTGCGACATCCCCTTCCAGGGCCGTTACCTACGGCTGCTGGCATCCCACCAGCGGCGCATGAAGCTCGCTGCCGGCTGGGACAACTGCCGGCGTTTTGTCGCGCGTCGGAGGTTCGCATGAAAGCCGTTGCGTGCATCCTCGTTCATGGTGCCGACGCATACGCCCGCGCCGCCCGGATTGCCGTCGACAGCCTTTTGGAGGATTCTGATTTCGACGTCGCCGTCTTTCATGGCGGAGGGCAGGTCGATGGCTGGCAGCCGCGTGCGCGACTCCATCGGGTGGCGATCGACTGTCCGCCCGCAGGCTGCCACCGGGCCCGGCGTTTCCTGCTGAAATTCGCTGCCCTGGAGGCGTGCCTGAAGCGGTTTGCGGCGCCTTGGATCGTACAACTCGATGCCGACGTGGTGCTGGCCCGCCCGCTGAAGGCCCGCGACCTTGCCGTCGCCCTCGACGGCGCCGCCATCGGGATGGTGGAGCAGACGTGCATCCGCGGTTCCACGATGGATCGTGCCGCCTTCCTCGACCACTACCGCAATCACACCCTGGCCCTGCTCGCTCCTGGATGCGCCCCCCCTGCACTGCAGGAATTCCGTTATTTCAACAGCGGCGTCGTGATCGCTCCGCGTGCCACCTGGGAGGTCCTCGTGCCGTGGGCGGTCGGGACGCTGGGCACGCATCGGGGGGAGTACCAAGTGGGGGAGCACATGATCTCCGATCAAGACTTCTTTCAGTACTGGTCGAACCAACTTCATCCCGGCGCATGCCGTGCGTTGCCCTGGTACTGGAATCACTGCGAGCACTGGGACGCCGACTTTCCCCGCCGCGGCGCGGTGTTCGCCCATTTCAGTAATTTCTGTGACGGGCCATCGAACACGACGGTGAAACGGATGCGCCGTCTGCGCCGCCCCTGGACGAGGCTTTTGAACCGATGCACGTCACCGTCGTCATCGTGACGCACCAGTCGGCCGCGACGCTCGGCGTCTGCCTTCGATCCCTCGAGGGCCTGCGCGATCTGTCGGTGCGTGTGATCGACAATGCTTCCACCGACACGTCGCGGGAGATCGCCATGCACCAGGGCGCGGCCGTGCGGGCACTCGACCACAATGTCGGCTTCGCAGCCGCCTCCAATCGCGGCGCGGAGGGTGTCTCGGACGGTCTGCTCTGTTTTCTCAACCCCGATTGCCTGCTAACGCCGGACGCCGTGGACGCTGCCCGCTCGGCGCTTTCGAACCGTGTTGCCGCGTGCGCCGTTCCGGATTTCGAGCAGATGGGCACGCTCGTAGCCGGCCGACAGCCCGGCTACACTTGGCGGAAGGTGCTGGCGGACATCATGGAGGACAACGGCCGAATGCACGGCGTTCTTCGCTGGCTCCGCCAGCATCCGCGGCATCACGATCGGGGTTGGCACTGGCCGCTGGGAACCTGTCTGTTCGTGCCGGCGATGTTCTTTCACCAGGTTGGCGGATTTGATGAGCGGTATTTTCTTTACATGGAAGACGTTGAATTCGGCCTCCAGGTGCGGCGACACGGAGGCGAGGTCATCGCCCTGCCCGTCCGGCTCCGCCATGGCGGCATGCAGGGGGCCGACGTCGCCCCCGCCCTCCGCCGGCGGCTGCTCAATGCGGCGCGCATCCAGTTCGCCCGCAGCCACTACGGGCCGTTCGTAGCCGCGGCGGGCACCCTGATGGCACGGCCATGAATCACCTCTTCCTTTCCGGCACGCGTCGCGACGAACTCGTGTCGATGGTGTACCGCTTTGGCGATCTCCTCGACGAACTGGGAGCCGGTTGCGTCGTGGTGACGCCCGACGGCACCGCGCCCGACTGGTGTCGCGCGTCGGCTGCGACCGTGAGCGAAGCCTGGGCACTCCCGCGCATCGCGGCCGAAGACACCGTGATCTTCACCTCCCCCGACCAGTACCCAACGGTCGGGAGGCTCCCCGGCCGGCTGCTCTTTTACTGCATGGATCCCACCGCGAACGTGGCCCCCGTGCTTGCCGACTGCCGCGTGACGACGCTTACGCCTTCGCCGCGTACTGCCGCGGTTGTCCGCGAGCGCTTCGGGGGCGAACCGATAGACGTAGGCCTTTCGATCGCCGATGTCTTTTTTCATGCCGGTGACCGGAAGCAGTCGGGCATGGTGGCAGTCTTGGCCGATTCCGCCGAACCTTCGACGGGCCGTCTTGCCGACACGCTACGAAACCTTCGAGTCGTGCGGATCGAAGACCTGCCGGAAGCCGACGCTGCCGCCGCGCTGCGAGCGAGCGAGTTTTTTCTCTTCCTCTCGCAGGCCAGGCGGTCGCCCCTGGCCGTCATCGAGGCGCTGGCTGCCGGATGCGTCGTATTGAGCGTGCCGACGGAGCACGTGGCCGCATGCCTGGTCGACGGCGTGAACGGGGTACTCGCCGCCGAAGCCCTCCTCGGCGCACGGCTGCTCGACCTGTGCGCTCCGGCGGCGCGTGTTCGCCGCTCGGCCCTGTACGACCGCGGTCGCGCGACGGCCTCGGCATTCCGGCGGGCGCGGCACGGTCGACACGTGGCTGCGCTGCTCGAGGGTCCTCTCGCGTTTCTTCGCTCATGAGCGACACCATTTCCGCCATCCTGCTGTCGCGCGATCTGGATGCCTTGCTCGGCATCTGCCTGGAGCGGCTTGCCACGGCGGCCCGCGAGGCAGGACTGGCCGCCGAAGTGCTCGTCGTCGACAACGCCTCACAGACTCCGTGCCCGGCGGAGCTGACAGGTGCGCCACCCTACCGTCTCTTCCGTTTCGATCGACACCGCGGCTTTGGCGCGGCGTGCAACCATGCTGCCCGACATGCGGATGGGACGTTTCTCCTCTTCCTGAACAACGACGTGCTGCTCGCCTCCACCGCGCTCTGCGGGATGCGAGACGGCTTCCGTAAGCACCCGCAACTGGTGGCCTGCGGCACCCGCATGGTCTTTCCGAATCGCACGATCCAGCATGCGGGTGTCGTATTCGGAGCCGGAGACATAGGTCCCTACCACATCCATCGGAAGCAGCCCGCCGGAGTGGTGCCCCGAACCGACCGACTGTTCCAGGCCGTAACCGGCGCCTGCCTGATGGTGCCCCGCGAGGTATTCCTCGGGTGCGGTGGCTTTGACGAGCGCTATCCGTTTGGCTTGGAGGACATCGATCTGTGCCTGCGGCTGCGGCAGCAGGGGGGCGAGATTCGCTGCTGCCAGGAGACGGAATCTCTCCACTTCGAATCACTGACGCCGGGTCGCGTGGAACTTGACCGGCCCTCGCGGACCCTGTTCATGAAGGAATGGAAAGGCCGTTATGCCATCGATGGATGATCGCCCCGCCGTGACTGTCATCGTACATGCCCGCAATGCGGCGGCAGGGCTCGTGAAATTGCTGCCGACCGTGCGGTGGGCGACCGACGTCGTCGTGGTTGACATGGAAAGCACGGACGACACCGCGGCCGTAGCGCGGGCGCATGGCGCCCGCGTGCTGGCGGTTGCCACCCATCCGCGGGTGGATGCCGTTCGCAACCAGTTTCTTGGCGAGGCGACGACGGCATGGACGCTCGTCATGGATGCTGATGAATACCTCGCCGCGGATGCCGCCGACCTGATCGCCGAACTGATCACTGTGCATGGCGAACGCTACGACGCGTTCGGGATTCCGCGGCTCAATCGGATCGGCGACCACATCATGCGCGGTTCCGGCTGGTATCCCGACTGGCAGACGCGTCTGTTTCGCAGCGGCACAGTCCGCTGGTGTGACAGCACGCACCGAACACCCGAGGTCATCTCGGGGCCGGAGCGTCTCATGCGGCTCGAGCCGACCGCCTGTTTGCACATCCACCACGACAACTACCGGAACCTGCGCAGCTTCATCGAGCGGCAGGTGCGGTACGCACTCGACGACGTCTACGACCCGGATCGGTTCGAGCCCGATGAATACGCAGCCGCGGCGTTGGAGGCTTTCGCCCGTCGACATGACCCGGCGGCCGACGGCGACCTCTCCCGGGCGCTGGCCGTGATCATGGCGTGGGACAAGGTGATCCGCGGGCTGATCCATTGGGATACGCTCGAGACCAAGCCCTCTTTGGAGAGCTATCTCACGCTGCCGTCGATTGGGGCCGTGTCGGAGCCCCCGCCGCGACCTGTCCCGAAGACGCGCGAAAAGCGGCCCTTGAAATGGCTCAAACGGTTGGTGCGGCGGAAATAGCCGCATGGCATGCCGGCGTGCCGCGGGCGAGCCCGGCCGTCACGGCTGGCCCCCGTTGCGTCGTTTCGGCAGTTGCCCAGCCGCACCCACAGGAACCGCCCTGCGTCACCCGGCTGTTGGTCAGTGAGAGAAAGTCCTCGTCTTTGCTGATGAAGATTCGGGCATCGGCCAGAGCACGTGCCCAAAGAGCACGGTCGTTCAGCAGCTGAACCCCGCTCTCGAAAACGTGTTCGGCGTCATGTCCGCGGTCGCGGAGCCAACGGGCCAAGGAAGGAGGCAACTGGTTGTCGACCAGCAACCTCATGCAACCTCAACAAATCTCGTCACGGCTCGCCCGCTCGAACTCCACGGGGTCGAGCCCGGGAACTCCAGCCAGTCAGTCGAGGGAGTCGTTCCAAGCCAGCGTGTGCGCCCATTCGTGCTCGTCATGCGGCTATCGGGCGAGGTGCCAATGCTGAACTGGGTCGGTATGGGTGCGGAGGTTGGTAGCGGCGCTGCTCGCGCAGGCCCACCGACTGGGAGCGCGCTCGCACAGATGAACCACGGCACAAGGGACGCTCATCAGCCGGGAGATGCTTGCGGAAGCGCCATCGACCGGGCTATCCTCCGACGCTTTAAGTCGCGTGTCCGTCCAGACCTCACCGCTGGCCGCTCTATGAGCATGACCCCCTTCAACGACAGCGCTTCGCTCCTGAATCAACCACGGATGATCCCCGGGCCCGGTCCCGCAGCCCACAGCGACAGCCGTCACGGCTGGCCCTATGAGAAACCGCTGAACGATCCGGCGGTGGCCGAGGTCTGGACCTACACCCCTCGCTACAGCTACCGGGCCGGCGAAACGATCGACTTCCATGTGCACAGCACGCGGCCCAGCTTCGAAGTCGAGATCACGCGCGACGGTCCGAAGCCTGAAATGGTGTTCCAGCGTGGCGGCATCGCAGCCAAGGCGGTACCTACGCCTGAAAGCGCGCACGTGGTGGGCTGCCACTGGCCGGTAGCCTTTCGGCTGCAGGTGCCCGAAACTTGGCGCAGCGGTTTCTATATGATTGTGGTGCGGGTACGCGACCACGACGGCGCCGTCTTTGAGCGCGAGCACTTCTTCGTCATCAATCCACCGAAAGAAGCGCCGCAGAGCCGAATCGCCTTCATCGTCTCGACATGCACGATGAACGCCTACAACGACTGGGGCGGCGGCAACAGCTACCACGGCGAAGGCGGATCCCCCCGTTTCAAGAAACCCAACCCGCGTACGTCGCTGTTGCGTCCGTGGAGTCGCGGGCTGGTGAAGCTGCCCGCCGGCGCACCGCGGGCCGTGTCGCGAGAGGAGCTCAAGCCTTTCGCCCACCCGGTGCTGCCGTCGCACCCCTATGCCCATCACTTTGGCTTTGCCCGCGACTATGGCGATGCCAGTTGGGCGCTGTACGGCAAGTTGTTCATCGATTGGGCCGAAGCCAATGGCATCGCACTCGACTATTTTACGCAGCACGATTTGCACGACGATCCAAAGGTACTCGAGCCCTACCGCCTGTCGGTGGAGGTAGGCCATGACGAGTACAGCAGTTGGCCGATGCGCGAGGCGATCGAGAACCAGCTCAGGGCCGGTGGCAACCATGCCCGCTTTGCTGGCAACAATATCTGGCAAGTGCGTTACGAAGACGGCGGGACCACCTTCGTCAACCATAAGGACGAATCCACCGACCCGGTGCTAGGTACCGATCAGGAACGGTTCCTCAGCAATGCCTGGGACATGCCCCAGGTAGGTTGGCCCCTGACCCAGACCTTTGGGCTCACGGGCACCGCCGCCATCCATGCTATGTACGGCGGTGCGGCCCCACGGGCCAGCGGCGGCTTCACGGTGTATCGCCCTTGGCACTGGAGCCTGGAGGGAAGTGACCTCTACTATGGCGACGTGATCGGCGGTCGGCCTGACTGCGTGGCGGCCTACGAGGTCGATGGCTGTGACTTCACCATGCGCGACGGCCTTCCCTATCCCACCGGCAAGGATGGTGCTCCGGGCAATCTTGCGATCGTGGCGATGGCCCCGGCACTGATGCACGAGGAAGACCACTTCCGCGCCACCATGGCCAACCAGATGAATGCCGTATCTACGCCTGTGATCAAGGGTGACGGCAGCGCTCTGCCCCATCTTGAGGAGCACGAAGGCGTGCGTCATCCCAAATTCGGCGCCGGCATGATCGCCAGCTACGACCGCGGCATCGGCCCCGGCGATGGCACCATGTTTGTGGTTGGCGCCACCGACTGGGTCGTGGGCCTGCAGAATCGCAACTGGTTCGTCGAGACCATCACCCGGACCGTACTTGACCGGCTTTCTGGTCCGCGGCCCACAGCACAGCGATCGCCACGGTCACCGCAAGGGTCTTGATTCACCATCAATCGGCGATGGATACAGCCCTCATGAGAATCCCGCGGCAGTCGGCCTCGTTGACTGTCGCGTCATAGCCGGAGCAGGCGGGCGTCGTCAGTGAGTTCCGGGAAGTTCTGCCGCAGGCCCCCCAGTACTGCCCGATCACACTCGTCGTTGGGCAGCATCCAGTCGAGCTTCAGGGATTGATCGATGCGGCCGCTTTGCTTCGGTTCGCCGCTTGCCATGCACGGGGCAAAGGGCTAGAAACGGCTCACTATGAAAAAGTTTATCCCTGCTGCCCTCCTCGTTGCCGCCCTCATGCTCCAAGTCCCCGCGGTGCGGGCCTGCACGGCGCTGATGATCACCGACACGAAGGGCAATGTCTACAGCGCGAAGACGATGGAATACGCGGCGGCGATGCCCTTCGAGATGTCGTATGTCCCGGCAGGAACCAAGGTCGTTTCCGTGGCGCCGGGGAACAAGCCCGGCTTGTCCTTCGAGACGAAGTATCCCGTGTTGGGAGTGAGCGCAGATGCCGGCGTAGGCAATGGCATCAATATGATGGTGGAATCGGCCAATAACCAAGGCTTGTCGCTCAGCACCAACGAAATGCCCGGGGCGCAATCGCCAGCGGGTGCCGGATCCGATGCCGCGAAGGCTTTGGCTGCCACAGACCTCGCGCTGTACATCCTCGGCAACTTCAAATCCGTCGCGGAGGTCAAGGAGGCACTGCAAGGAGGCGCGGTCAGTGTCTGGCTTCCGAAAATTCCGCTCGTGGGAGATATCGAGGCTCCGTTCCACTACATCCTTTTCGACAAAACCGGCGCGGGCATCGTCATCGAATTTTTGGATGGCAAGATGAACGTCCACGACAATCCGGTGGGCGTGGTGACCAATGCCCCGGATTTTCCGTGGCATTTGAAAAACCTGAACAACTACGCGCAGCTGAACAATGTGGACAAGAACACCGGCCAATTCGGCCAACTGAAGGTGGGCGCTCCCGACAGCGGCAACGCGCTGGACAATCTTCCTTCCTCGCAGATGTCCCCGGGCCGATTCATCAAAGCGGCCTACTACACGCAATTCGTGCGCAAGGCCGATTCTCCCGAGGATGCCGTGATCACGCTCGGGCACATCATGAACAACTTCGACCGGCCGTATGATCTCTCGATCGACAAGGGCTACTCGGCCGAGGGTGGAAAGCCAGGCACCACCTCGAGCGAAGTGACGCTCTTCACTTGGATGAACGACAAGTCGCGCAATCTCTACTTCCTGCGTACGATCGACGCATTGAATTTCGCCAAATTCGAAATCGAGAAGCTCGCGCCCATCAAGAGCGTGGTCAAAGTTCCGCTGGCCAAGATCAATGACGCATCCTTGGACGGCACGCAGGTGCTCCTCGGCGCAGCGAAATAAAGGTGGAAGCGGCAAGCAGGGCGTGTCAGAGATCTTGTGGCCGGGCATGTGGCGAGACCGCACCCCCGGAGAAGCGGCCCGTGCTGGAAAACACGGAACGAAATAAAACTAGGCCCGGTGTGATTCGAACACACGACCAAGGGATTATGAGTCCCCTGCTCTAACCACTGAGCTACGGGCCCGAAGGGCCGTCAGTATAGAGTCGGCAATCGGTTACGGCTGCGTCGCGCCGCTGATCTTGGCCTCGAGCCGGCCGGTGCACTTGGCGCCGGGGGGCACGTTGACCTTCAGATAGAGCAGGCCGTCCTGATCGGCGGGGCGTTCATACTTGCTGCCCACTGTGAACGGGCGGGGTTTCTGGTTGTTTTGCTGGGTGCCATTCGGGCCGTCGGCGGCGGCAGGATTCGCGATCACGGCCATCACGGCCCCGAACGGCACGTGCGGGATCATGTCTTCTGCGGGATTGTCGCTCGGTGCGCCGTCGGCTGTCGCCGTGATCGACGTGAGCAGTTTGTAGTCGCCGGTGACGACAATCCGCAGCGGCTTGCCTCTCGCGACGAGCCCGACCGGCTGCCACGACTTGCCGGGGTCGATGTCGATTTCGAACTCGCTGGCGTCGAGGATCTGCCGGTTGAGTTCGGCAATCTTGTTGTTGACCACCTGATTCTTTGGATCGAGCTTCTGCAGCGACTCGAGCAGCATCTTGGCCCGCTCGTATTGACCTGCGTCCTCGAACGACAGGATCAGTTTCGTCGTATCGCGAAGGAACGACTCACGCACCTCGTCTACCTTCGCGTCGAGCCGCTTGAGCTCCGGAGCGTTGGCAGGCCGGGCTTTGCCTTTTGCCGTGGACTGCTGGCCGAGCGCAGGCGGGGCGAGGGCGACGAGGCAAAGCGCGATGATGAGCAGGCGACTGGCGCGCAGAGGCGAGATCATGGTGCCGACCTTCGGGTGAGAGGGGGCGACGATGCCTCTAGTATGACAGGCCCTTGACCCCCATGCGTAGGGTGGGCTTTAGCCTGCCTAATGTAGGACAGGCTTTAGCCTGTCAGATGCGTGACAGGCTGGAAGCCTGCCCCACCAGAGGCAGGCTGAAGCCTACCCTACTTGGGCTCGATCTTTTTGAGGAGCCGGAAGAGGTCGCTGTCGGTCGTGAGGATCAGCGTGGAATCGCGGCCCAGCGTCGATTTGTAGGTGTCGAGCGTTTTCTGGAAGGTGTAGAAGTCGGCCGCGGCGGGGCTCGTCGTGTAGGCCTTCGCGTAGATCTCGGAGGCCTTGGCGTCGGCCGTGCCCTTGATCTCCTGCACCTTGCGGTAGGCGTCGGACTCGATCCGCCGCAGGTCCTTCTCCTTGCGGCCTTCGATCTTCGCCGCCTCGCCGGCGCCCTCGGAGCGGAATCGCTCCGCGATCTGAAGCCGCTCCGACATCATGCGGTCGTAGATCTTCTCGATGACGCCGGGCTTGTAGTTGAGCCGCTTCACGCGCACGTCGAGCAGCTCGATCCCCCAGATGCCCACCTTCTGCGCGGCGGCGGCGAGGATCTCCCGTTCCAGTTCTTTGCGGCCAAACCTGATCGGCGGCAGCGTGCCGATCGTGCCGCCGCTCTCGGCGAGCGTTGCGTCTTGCTCGGGCTTGCGGGATTTGTCGGAGCGGACGACCTCGATCAGGTCGTGCCGGGCGACCACGTTTCGCGTCTCGCTGCCGATGATGTCGTCGAGGCGGGAGAGGGCGCTGCGTTCGTCGCGCAGGCTCTGGAAATACTTGAGCGGGTCGGCGATCCGCCAACGGGCGAACGTGTCGACCACGACATAGAGCTTGTCGCGGGTGGTCATCTCGCTGGGCGCGCCGTCCCACTCCATGATCCGCTTCTCGAAGCGGTTGGCCGTCTGGATGAAGGGCAGCTTGAAGTGGAGGCCGGCGCCCGACGACGAGCCCGTCGCGTTGATCGGCTGGCCGATCGGCCGGCCAAACTGCGTGAGCACCACCTGCTCGGTCTGATCGACCGTGTAAGCGCAGCCGAGGATGCCGATCGCGGCGAGCACGCCGAACACCGCGCCCAGTGGCGAGAAGAGGAAGTCGGAGGCGCGGCGGAGCAGCTGGAGCAGGGGATGGTTGATGGGGAATTGGTTCATGGATTTATCTACAGGGCTTCATCTTCAGGGCTTCATCTGCTTCGTGGCCGGACGGGGATCGAACTGCTGCAGGTTCATGAACGGCAGAAACTGCTTGGCGTCGGCGTCGAGGATCACCTTGCCGCCGAGTTGCGGGATCACCTCGGAGAGCGTCTCGAGATAGAGCCGCTGCCGGGTCACTTCCGGGGCCTTTTCATACTGTTCGAGCAGGGACCGGAAGCGGGCCACGTCGCCCTCGGCCTCGTTCACCCGCTTGGTGGCGTAGCCCTCCGCCTCGCTGATCTTCTTGGCGGCCTCGCCGGCGGCCCTCGGCACGACCTTGTTGTATTCGCCGTTGGCCTGGTTGATCATCTGCTCGCGCTCCTGCTGGGCGCGGTTCACTTCTTCGAACGACCGCTGCACGGCCTGCGGCGGATGCACGTTCTTGAGCTGCACCTGCTGCACCCGCAGGCCCATCTTGAGTTCATGTACGAGCGACGTGAGCTTCAGGATCGCCTCGTTCTCGATTCCCTGGCGGCCGATCGTGAGCACCTCGTCGACCGTGCGATCACCCACCACCTCCCGCATCACGCATTCGGAAAGGTCGCGGAGCGTGGCGCCCGGCTCGCGGTTGTTGAAAAGAAATTGCTCGGGGTCGCTGATCTCGTATTGCACCACCCACTCGACGTGGGCGGCATTGAGGTCACCGGTGACCATGTCGCTCTCGGCCTTCTGCTCGTGCGACGCCTGGTCGGGGTTCATGGCCCCCGGAGTACCGAATCCAAACTCCATCTTCAGCTGCCGCTTCACGGGCAGGATCGTGACGGTGTCGATGCCGAAGGGCAGCTTGAACCGCAGTCCCGGGCCGGCCGTGCCGACGAACCGGCCGAAGCGCTGGATCACGCCCACGCTCTCCGGGCCCACGGTGTAAACGCCCCGTGCCAGGCCTGCCACGACGAGCAGGCCCAGCAGGGCCGTGAGCACCAGTGGCAGCGGCAGCCCCCCGCCGCCTGCGGGCAGGCGGGGAAACTGTGGGAAGTCGGGGAATTGGCTGCGCTGCTGCATGGTGTGTGTCCGCCGAGCGGTGTCGGCGGCCTATCTGAACTGCTGGCACCAGTAGGGGGTGCCGTTGGAACTATAGGCCACGGCCACGCCGATGCGCGTGTAGCCGCTGCCGAGGATGTTGGCCCGGTGGCCGCTCGAGTTCATCCAGCTGCGGATCGCCTCGCCTGCCGAGCCCTGCCCCATGGCGATGTTCTCGGCCACGCCGTGGCCGTGGGAGAGGTTGCGGTTGGAGGCCATCCACTGGGCGTGGCGGCCGGCCGAGCTCATGAGCTGCGAATCGACGGCCAGGGGGGCCATGCCATGGCGGGCCCGCTGGGCATTGGTCTGGGAGATGACCGACATCTCGGGAGACGAGGTCTCGATCACGGGTCGCTCGGCGATCACGATCAAGGGCTCGCGGGCGTCGAGGGGGCCGGTCACGAGCGATGCCAGGGCGGTCACGGTGAGCAATCCAAACGCGTGGAAGCGGACTTTCATGGGGTTCTCCAAGAGTGATTCGGGGCGTTGCCAATGCAAGGAGCCCCGAGGGAACCCGCCGTGATAACCGCAAAAGCCGCCGGGCGCGAAGGATTGCCGGTCGTGGAAAATGGGCAATCTGGTTGCAAGTCGTGCGGGGGCAGATGGTTGAGGGCAGCCCGCTTCGCGGGGGAAGCGGGCTGCTCGACAGGCTGAAGCCTGTCCTACTGGATCGTGAATTCGGCGGAGTAGGCGCCGATGCCCGCGAGGTTCTTCGCGGCCACGCGGAAGACGTAGCCGGTTCTGTTGGTCAGGCGGGTGAGCGTGGCGCTCGTCGCGGCCGAGACAGGATCCTTGAACGTCACCCACCGCGAGCCGCGGGCCGAGTTCACCCGGTATTGGATCACGTAGTCGGTGACCGCTCCACCGGCGTTGCCGGCGACGGCGTTCCACTGGAGCGAGTAGCGGCCGCTGCCGACGAGCGATCCGGAGACGTTCGTCGGAGCAGCCGGCTTGGCGTTGCGGTCGAAGGGCGTGATGGCGTTGCTGATTGGTGAGAACACGCCCACAACGCCATTCGTGACAGCGGCCACGCGGAAGCGATGCTGCACACCGTTGGTGAGTCCAGTGAGGACCGCCCTCGCTGCCGTGGACACGCCGTCGGCGACGGTGGTCCACGTCGCCCCATTATCGGTGCTGGACTGCACAACGTAGTCGGTGATGCGTGTCCCACGCGGAACCCGGGGGGCCGTCCAACGAAGGCTTACGCCGCCGTTGAGGATAGTGCCGGACAGGCGAGAGGGCGCCACAGCCTGAGGTGCCGGGATGACACTCGCAGATGGTGCAGAGAATCCGCCCTGACCAGCCGCGTTTACGGCCGCGACGCGGAACGTATAGACCGTTCCGTTCGCCAGTCCAGAAATCGTGGTCGACAAGGCGGGCCCGACTGCCTGGGTGACGGTCCCAGCGTTACTCGTGTACTCGACGACATACCCGGTGATTGCCGCGCCGTTGGACGTTGGAGCCGACCATGAGAGCAGGGCGGAGCCGTTGGCCCCCAGCACAGAGAGGCCCGCTGGGGCGCCGGCTAGACCAAAGGGAGCGACCGCGGCAGAGGCCGCGGATTGAATGCCTTCTCCGGCGGCCGTCACCGCCCGCACACGGAAGGTATACAAGGTTCCGTTCACGAGGGGCGTGATAACGGCCGAGTTGACCGCGCCGACTTGGCGCGTCTGCATTCCGGCTGTGCTCGTGTATTCCACGATGTAGCCGGTGATCGAGGAGCCGTTGCCGTTTGGCGTGGTCCAGGTGAGCGTCACCTGGGAATCACCAACCAAGGCAGTCGTGATCATCGGGGCAGAGGCTGGGGCCAGGGGCGTGACGGCCGGTGACGAAGCGGGCGAGTAGCTGCTCAGGCCGTTCGCGTTTCGAGCCGCCACGCGGAAGACGTAGGGCGTGCCATTGACGAGGCCGGTGACGGTGGTCGAAGTGGCCGTCGAGGTGCCGTCAGGGAACGGAGTCCAGTTCACACCGCTATTGCTGCTGTATTCAATCTCGTAATCAGTGATCGCCGAGCCGCTGTCGAAGGGAGCCGTCCACGTGAGGGAAGCCTGCTGGTTGCCGCCGGTGGCAGTGGGGGCAGCTGGGGTCGCCGGCGGCAGGGCCCGCGGCGTGGCGCTGGCGTAGGGCGGTGACGACGGATCGCTTTCCCCCGCCACATTGACGGCCACGACGCGGAAGAAGTACTGGGTGCCATTCGTCAGCCCGGTCACGACGGCCGAGGTAACGGTCGAAGCCGGGCTGGGGACGAACCGACTCCACGGGGCACTGCCGGTCGGGCTGTATTCCACGATGTAGTTCGTGATCGCCGACGATCCGGCATTTGCCGGCGCGGCCCACGCGACGGAGACCTGCCGATCGCCCGCCGACGCATCGACGTTCAGCGGGACGCCAGGGACGTCAGCAAGCTCGATCGTGAACTTTGTCGTTCCGTTTGCCTGGTTTCCGAGCAGCGGGTTACCGGCAAGGTCGGCGATCAGATTCACCGGCGCGCCACCGGTCGTTTGCACGACCGAGATCTCGTAGGTTCCCAACGAGAAGACCGAGGGTGACTCGAAGACCACCCGGTTCGAGTTTTCAAGGTAGTTGAAGAGATAGTCCGTGCCGGCGACGAGCAGTGTGCCGCCACGCCGCAGTTGGAAGGCGTTCGGAGCCACCGTCGTCTTATCGATGCCGACGCCGTTGTCGTTGAGTTGAATCTCGAAGCGGGTGACGGTGCGGGCGGCCTCCTTCACGAGCCGCACGCCATTGGCGTCGAGGTTTTGATCGGACGTCGAGTTGTCGAGCGGGATCGCGAGCGCGGCAGATGGCTGGGCGAAGTCCACACGGTCGATCGCACCGCGGTCCTTGAAGACGTTGCTGCCAAGGCCCGGTATGTCGCTCACTTGATTCGGGTCGTCGCCACGGAGCTGCCCAAAGAGGTCGCGGTCGGGGGCGATGATCCGCGATTCGGGGATTCCGAGCGTCTGCTTGACCGACACGAACGTCGGCCGATCGTCGAGCGAATTGATGCCGCTATCGATCGCAGAAGATCCGGCCCGGAGATAGAAGTTGCCAGCAGCGGCGTTGACGAACGGATCGGCGGCGAGCGTGATCGCCTGGTTTTCGGTGACGCCGGTGACTTGTGCGGCGGTGTTCCAATAGGCCGACGTACCGACGACCGTGTTTGCCTGGCTGGAGCTGTCGACGGTGATGCCCTTGGCGAAATTGGCAAACAGGTTGTTCAGCAGCGTGGGCCCGGCGTTTTCATTCACCACAATGCCGGTGCCGGAATCCTTCGACACGCCCACGATGGTGTTGTTGACGATCCGGCCGAAGGGCACAGCCGCCGTCGGGACGGCGCCGGTGTTGGCTTCACCGCTGAAGAGGATGCCGGCTGTGCCGCTCTTGGCCACCACGTTGTTCGTGACCACGACGCCCGGCACGAGTCGGGCGGAATTCGGCGCGGCCGTATTGAGCACGGCACCCGGAGTCGGGGCGTTCGTGGCCCCGTCGCGGCCCGAGTCGATGCTGATTCCGTAGGTCTTGGCGTTCGAGACGAGGTTGCTCTCGATGATGAACTGCCCCTGCTCGCGGGGATTGTTCTCGTCGCCGCCACGCCAGCCTTTTGCTCGGGTCAGGTCGGCATTGGTGTCAAAGGTGGCCCCAATCTGGACGTCGCTCTTGAGCTTCGATGGCAAACTGCCGTATTCCGTGCCGCGACGGATCTCGAGCTGATACTGGCCTTGGAAGTTTTGTGAGGGCACCTGGTCCGAAGGCTTCGCCGACGGCAGCGCGACAAAGCCAGTCTGTCCCGTCGCGGCCCCGGTCACCATCTCGCCCCGCTCCGCGAAGCCGACGATGAAGTCGTCGACGTAGAAGCCCTCGTAGTTGTTTCGCTGGCCTCGTTCCGCGCTGCCGAAATTGCCGGTCTCGCCGGCGTAGCCGGAGATCGTGTTGATCGAATCGCCGGCGGCGTTCTTTTGGCTGGCGTCAAACTCGCCGGCCGTGCTGAAGTCGATCCGCAGCCGCAGGTCCGGCTTGTCGGCCCAATTGCCCAGATCGATGCGGGCCTGCCGCCAGGTTCCGTCGCGATAGAGCTGCTGAACGCCCTGGTTCGGGAGATACGTGCGGTCGGACGACGTGGAGAGAATCGTCGGCAGTTCGCTATCTGACTTGTCAGTCTTCGACTTGATCGGATTGTTCGTTGCCAGCAGCTGCCACGTGGCGCCGCCGTCTTCCGAGATGAAGACACGGGCACTGTCGCGCATCGTGTCTCCGTCGCCAGCAGCCGAGGCGTTCGGGTCGGACTGCAGAAAGTAGTTGAAGTAGAGCGTCGGCTTGTCGGCCGAGGTGCGGCCCGCCAGGCTGAATGAATTCGTCGTCAGGCTGCCGTAGGCGCCGCCGGGGAGGTTGTAGGTGTTGGGAATGGCTGTATTCGTTGAGAGCGCCGCCTGCCAGTTGGCGCTGTTCACGCCATATTGGCCACCGTTGCTACCCCACGGTGCGTAGGGCGCCTTCGACGCGACGAACTGCTCCAAGCCGAAGTACATGCTCGCACCACCGGCAGTTTCGGCGAATTTCTCGGTGCCGTACGAGCGTTCGAAGGTGCCGTCGCGGGTGTTGTCCCCGGTGTCGAGCGTCGTATTCACGCCGTGGCCGGGATCCGAGCCCCGCCGCAGCGTCGGGTGCCAGAGGTTGATGTCGAGCGGCGAGAAGGCAAGGCCCGTCGCAGCCACGCCGGTGGAGATGCTGGACGCGTCTGCATTGCCATCTTTATCGGCGTCGAATACCTGCTGCAGATTTCCGCTCGTGTCCAGGCAGTAGAGAGTTCCACTGTCGGTGATCGCGAACAGGTGGTTTCTGAAAGCCCCATTCTGCAGGTTCTGCGGACCGACCGTGAGGCCTGAAAAGGCCGGGGCGCCGGTCACAGTCGTTATGAGCGTCGCCAGATTGCCCGTGCCGCCGGTGCTGATCGTGAAGAGGTTGCCAAGATCATCGACGCCGTAGAGCGTGCCGTTGAGGAACGCCATGCCGGCGGTACGACCGAGATCATTGCCCGCCGTCTGGATGTAGCCGTTGGTGCCGCCGATCCGGCCCCAGGGCTGGTTTTCCACGAAGGCCGCCGAACCCGTCTCCGGATTCGCCCGATAGAGCCGCGACCTGGTGCCTTCGCGCACGGAGTAGAAGAGCTGGCTGACGGCGGGCGATACGGGGCGGAAATTCCATGCCATCGCATCGACCAAGTCGGTGGTGACGGCATTCGGATCGGGATCGTACGTGTAGGTCACCGTCGTGAGCGAGGCGGCGGTCGGCGGGATGTTCTTGCTCCAGCCGATCGTCACGACGCCCGTCGTGCGGTTCAACGAACTGCCGGTCACCTGTGGCGTCGCGATGCCGGCGGTGTTTTGGGGATCAGCAACGCCGAGCACGAACGTGCCGGCATTGTTGAACGAAAACGTCCACGTGCCGGTGTTGTTGACCGCTGGGAAGACGGAGTTGTCGGTGTACTGCAAGCGGATGATGCCGCTGACTGATCCCGCGGTGAGATTCCTGTTGGCGAGATTGAACGTCGTGGCACCAACAACGACACCGGTCGTCACCGTTGCGATGTTGTTTTCCGTCGCCGGCACCGGCGTCACTGCCGGCGCATTCGGAATCGAGTCGTTGCCGATATTCGTTCGGGCGCCGGTACCGCTATCGAGGAGGTCGAGCGTGCCGGCAGTATTTGCGGCGCCGTTAAGGCCGCGGTAGCTGTAGAGCCGACCGTCGGAGCGCATCACGATATCGCTAGCGCCATTGCCGGTTGATACTTCCGTCTCGACACCGCCCCGCATCGCGTCGACCGTCACGAGCGTCGAGCCTGTCGCTACGAAGAGCGTGACGTCGGAAAGCGTGAACGGGGTCACGTGCGTGGTGAGATCCATGAGGTCAAAGAGAGGCTGCGATGGCATGACCGGGACGCCATTGTTGTCGCGAGCCGGACCGCTCGTGTAACCCGTGAAGCCGATGTGATCCTCGACAACGCGGGTCACCGAGGTGACCGGCTCGAGCCGCACAAGCGAGTTTGCCGTGCCGCCGTCAAACACGGCGCTCAGAGGCGCCGGCAGCTGGCCACCGCCGAACACGGCAACGTAGTAGCGAGTCTGCTTGGACGGATCGGGGGGAGTGGCTTCGTCCGTCGATTCGATGCTGCCAGTACCGGTGGGGTTGCCGGCGGGCATCTGGACGGGGCCGATGAACGGATCGCGGGATCCGACCGAGCCACGCGAGAGATCGTCGGAGTCGGATCCCTGGCCAACGCCTGGCTGGTCAGAGGCGACGTTCGAGTCGCGGCCGATGTAGAGCAGCCGGCCTTCGGAGTCGTAGACCGCGATCGTGAGATCGCCGCGGATGCCGTCGCCGTAGTCGAGGTCGAAGACGGTCGCCCAGGTCTTTTCGCCATTGCTCAGGCCCCCGATCGACTGGATCTGCTCGTAGTTGAGCGCGAACGTGTACCAGTCGACGTCGCTGTCGCCCGCGACGTTGCCGGCGATGCTGATCGTGTTGCGATCGGTCTGCAGCAGGTTGCCGACGTATTGCGCCGTCGCAAAGGTCTCGTTGCTACCGTTGGCGTTCTCGCCGGTCTCACCGACGAACGGCGAGTTTCGCGGCAGTCCCTGCACGTCGAGCCCGATCGTCGGATAGCGAATGTCGGCATAACGGACGGTGGACCCCGGCTTCTCATCCAGTTGGCGCAGCCGAACGCGTAGTTCGTAGGCTCCGCTCGTGGCGCCGCTGGCAACTTTGCTGGGGTCTGCCAGGTCGGCCTCGTATTGAGGCTTTGTGGTGGTCGCGTCGTAGCGAGGCTGGCTCCGCACGCGCACGAAATACTGGATCGGCGTGCCGCTGGGCTGCCCGTCGCCCGGCAGCACGACCCGCATGCCGGCATCCTTCGGGTTGATCGAGTAGTGGTCGCCGCCTCGCCACGCGTCCTTGGCCAGGTTGAGGCCGCCGGCCCGGGTGACTACAGACAGCGACGCATCCGTCTGGCTGTCGGCCGACCGAGCCCGCACGTTGCCGGCGGAATCGAGCAGCTCGACCATCGTGTCGAGCGACGGGTTCGTCTTGTCGATGTCGATCCAGACCTCGGAGCCGGCGTAGCCGGTGAAGGCGTAGACATCGACGTCGGTCGGGGCGTCGCTTGCGATGAAACCATGGACCTCGAACCCGAGACGGCGGATTTCATCGCCGCTCTTTTCCTGCGCTGAGTCGAACGTGTTGGTGCCCGAGGCGAAGTTCGGGGCGAGTACGCCGAGGCCCTGAGCCGTGACGGGAATGGAGTTGACGTCGACTCCCTGCGTGGCCGCCCGCTCCGCCTCCTGCACGATCGCCACATTGCGATCGTTTGACATCGGGAGGAACTGGAGGCTCCGCCAATCGCCCGGCGTCGGGCTCGTGGCCGCAGCGTTGTTATTGGTATCTTTCACCTGCCGGCCGAGCGGGTCGAGGCTCGCGCCGACCGTGTCGTCTGCCAGCGACGTGAGCACGACCGGGTAGCCGGGCTGCCCCACGACCTGCACCGTGCCGCCGATCCGGTCGTCGATGTCGAGGCCGTAGCCGGCGGCCGTGAATCCGGCGTCGGTGCCGAGCAGCTTTACCACCAGGCTTGCGTTGACCTGGCTCATGAGCCGCACGCCGGTGTAGGTGTGCAGGTTTTGGACGATGATCTCCGACTTGAGCACGTGGACGATGTCGACATCGTCCCACACGCTCTCGACGGTGATCTCCTCGCCGCGCACCTCCATGCCGCCGGTCGCACCGCCGGCCAGCCGGCCGGCGGCCGCATTGATCGTGTATGAAAGCCGATTGTCGCGGACGAGCGGGCCGCGGTTGTCGTCGTAGCGGGCGTCGCGGCCGAGCGGGCCGCTCGAGCGGCCCGGGTCGGGCAGCTCGGCGTCGGTGAGCGAATTGGCGTTGATGCTCACGAGCGTGCCGAGGTTGTCGCGGAAGTCGTTGCCGAGGATCACCGGCTGGGCCCCGCGCACGAAGACCGTGGCAGCGGCGTTGCCGCCACGGCCGTTGCGGCTGCCGGTTGCCGAGCCAGCTGCGTTATTTTCCACGCGCGAATGGGCCAGCCGCAGGTCGCCTTGGTGGACCTCGATCACATTGAAGTTTGCAAAACCGCCCTCGATCGGGGTCTGCCCACCGCCGAAGCCGAGATAGGCGTAGTCGATGCTGGCCTTCGCGCCGGCATTGAGCATGATGCCGCCCCAGTCGCCGGCCTTTGGAACGTCGGGTAGGTTGCCATTGGTATCGAACGTGCCGCCGGCGCCGAAGCGGTTGTCGCCGAGGCTTGTGAAGATGACCGATTGCCCCGCCGTGCCCTCCGCGATCAGCTGGGCGGTTCCCCGCTCGAGCTCGATGCGAGCCCCCCGCAGCTTGACGACCACACCGGGATCGATCGTGAGCCGGCCGCTGCGGCGGGCGGTGTCGACACCCGCGACGTTCAGATAGCCACCGACGCCGCCGTCGATGAGCAGGTTGTCTTGCAAGACATAGACGACGTCGGTGCTCCGCAGCCGGGCCGGCACGTCGAGCTTGTCGGTCTGACTGCCCAGCGCCGTCTGAACCTTGATGAACAGGCCGTTGATCGAGTTGTTGAGCAGCCGATTGCCGCGCAGCTCAGGGCCGACCCTGCCATCCGATTCCTCAAAGCTGTCGGGGCTGGCCGAGATCGCCGGGCCGGCGCTCCGCTGGATCGTGTTGAAGGCGAGCGTCGGTCGCGTGGTTTCGAGCTGGATCGGGGCGAACGAGTCGAGCTGCGAGTCGACGAAGACCTGACCGCCGCCATAGCTGATCGCGGCGCCCGAAATCGAGTTGACGAAGGCCTTCTTCGTGGCGGAGTCCGAATCTCGCCGGACGACGATGCCGCCCCACTGGCCGCCCGAGACCGCCGGGCCAGAGCCATCAGAGTTTCCACCAATCGAGTCGTCGTGATATGAGGTAAACGTCACGGCGTTGCCCGGCGTGCCGAGGACTTGGAGCGAGGCCCCGGAGCGATCCACGAGCGCTGACGAACTGCCGACGTCGATGTTCGCGGCCCGGAGCTTGAAGATCGCCCCGGCATCGATCATGACCGTCACGCCCTTCGGCACGTTGAAGGTGGCCCCGTCCGCGCCAAGCATCGTGCCGATGAGATAGGGAGTGTTCGCTGTATTCCCGGCGATCCGGACGACCGATCCGGGCGTGGCGGCAGCCAGGGCCAGGTCGATTCGCTTGAATGGATTGGCGAGCGTGCCGCTTCCGTTCCCGGCCCCCGTGGACGCCTTGTCGACAAAGAGCGTTTTATTCGTTGCCGGGTCGTTCGTGGATGCGGCCGTGTTGAACCAGAAATTGAAGACGCCGCCGGGCTTGCCGTCGCGGTCGCCGTCGAGCGGAGTGCCGCTGGTGTCGATGACCGTGTTCGCCGCCACGCTTGCCGGCTGGAAGCCGAGCTTCAGTTGATAGTCGCCATCCGATCGGGCGCCGTAGCCGGAGTCGGAAACCTCGGGATTGAAGGCATCGTTGCCGGTGCTCGACACCGCGATGAAGTAGGTGCCGGCGGCGAGGTCGAGCCCGATGAAGGAATCGCGTCCAAACGAATCGTCGTTGCGGGCGACAACCTCCCGGCGGCCGGTTGTCGGATCCTGCCGGTAGAGCGTGAGCAAGCTGTCGAGTTTGCTCGAGTTGTAAAGCGGTTGGCCCGGCCGGGCGACGACCGTTTCAGCGGAGAGTTTCCCGGCGTCGGTGAGCGTAAACGTGTAGACGTCCACGTCCGCGCCGTTGGCCGGGTAGTACTGCATCAATTGTTCGGTGTCGTAGTCGCCCGGAAAAACCGCCTCTCCCGGGAGCCCCTTGCCCATGACGGATGGGATGTCATACGAGTGTTCGAGTCCGAGCGCGTGGCCGATCTCGTGCATCGCCACGAGGAACCATTGGCCACCGTATTCGCTCTGGCCCCAATTCATCGACGAGTTCATGATCGCGCTGCCGGGCCCGCCAATCCCCGCCACGCTCTGCGGCGGGTAGGTGGGAGCGCTCACACGGATATCGCCCGTGGCGACCGTGAGGCCCTGATCGGCGGATTCCACGAATCGGATGCCGGTGTAGCGGCTGAAGAGTTCGAACACCTCACGAGCCCGCTGCTTCTGCGTCTCGGTGATGGCGTTCTTTTGCGGCACACCGTTGAAGGAACCGTAGTCGTCCTGGAAGTTGTAATACTGAATTTCCGTGGCAGACCTTCCGTCGAGCGAAACCTCCGCGTTGCCATGACCGCCGCTATCGGAGGGAATGTCACGATGGCCTGGCGAATCGACGGCGCCGTTCTGCGTCGGGTATCCGAGGTTGCCGGCCGGCGTTGGCAGCGTCGCCCGTGGCGCGATCGATCCGGTGACAGTCACGCCCGCCGTACCGATGGGCCCGAGGTTGCGTGCGGTCGTAAAGCTCGAATTGTCGTCGCTCCCCTCGGCAACAGGACCGGGCACGACCGCGACGCCGGCAGCCCCGCCGATCTGGAGCCGGTAAAGTTTGCCGTCGATACCATCGAGGATCGCACCATTGGCGAACGTCAGCGTTGCCCGGCCGGTCGCGGGATCGTAGTTGACGCCAGTGGGATTGACGGGCGCAGCCGGGGCGACGTCGGCGCCGGTGGCCGGGTTCACCTCGAAGAGCCGGTAGGACGAAGCCGTCTGGGCTGACGCCACGTTCAGCGGATCGTTGGCATTGAAATGGACGTCAATCGTGTTGCGGTTTTGGGAGAGCGCCGCTCCCGAGCGCACGACCGGCTGCGGCACGACCGACATGACGAACGCGCCCAGGTCGAGCCGGAGATCGAGGCTCATCGGCGTCGCGGTATCGTTGGCCGTGGTCTTGAGCCCGGCGCCGATCGTGATGCGATACGTGTCATCCGGCAACGTGTCGGCGAATCGGACGACGACTTCATTGTCGTTGGGCAGATCGTTGACGGTGATGCTCCCAGGCACGATCGGATCGTCGGTCTTCGTGCCCGCAGGCGCGAAGCCATCCAAAGCGCCTCCGCTCCGCACGATCGAGATATTTCCGAGAGTGGCGGGGTCGATCTTCGCGCCCGGGCTGAACCGCAGCGTGATCTGCTGCGGGGCCTCGGTGATGGTCTTGGTGGCTTGGCCAAAGACGAAGAACGGGTCGTCGCTCGTCGTGGCATACGCCGACACGAGATCGAACGCCATCACGCGGCGCGATTCGAGCTGCTCGATCCGCGCGTCTCCGATTCGCTCGCGCTGGCGGCGCCTCGATGCAGCCGACTCGCGTCCGCGGCGTGAAAACAGATCCTTCACCAGAATAGATAGGGAGGGGCGATTCATGGGGGCCGATCCAAGCGGTGTGAAATAGAGAGCGAATGGCCGACCGGGCGGGTTTCCCCCGGCGCAGCGCAGACATTTACCCAACCCTACGCAGCAAAACTACATGTTGTTCGAAGCCTAGCACCGCTTTTTAAGATGGGCAACGAATCGGTGTGAAACTGACGGGTCTGCGGGCGACTAGGCGGTTTGTGAGGGTTTTGGGGGCCTAGAGGGCCTGTCAGCCGGCGGTTTCCGCGATTTCGCTGCCGCCCCCGGCGGTCGGCCGGCTGAAGAGGATGTTGAGCGTCCGCAGGAAGGTGTGCAGCCCGGCATCCTGGATCGGCAGGATATGGGCTGGGTGGCCCGACTCGTTGTGGTGGGAATGCCAGAGGCCGGGCGGCGTCACGAAGACCGAATGCGGCCGCCAGTCGAACCGCTCCCCGTCCTTGATCGTACCGTCCTTGTTCAGGGTCTTGCCCACGAGCGTGTAGCAGCCGGGCTTGGCATCGACGACGAGGTCCACGGCCACCGACTGGTGGCGATGCGGGGCCTGCACGGCCCCGACGGGCAACACGCCAAACATCGCCCAGAGGACGTGCGTGATCGTCATCGTCTGCGGAAAGAGCCGGTGGCCGAGGAGCACGCTGAGCCGGTTGGCCTTCGCGCTCGCCGGGTCGTGGAGCACGGCCTCGAGCGCCTCTCGTATCGCCTCGTGGGCATAGAGCGTGGCCGGAAACTGCTGCCGCGTCGCCTCCACACCAAGATAGCGGAGGAGCGGCTCGTCGTGCACCCAGTAAAGCGCGGCGTCGGTCGAGGCGATGTGGGTGGCCCGGCTCAATGCCGGCAGCGTGAAGAGATCGCCCGCCTTCCAGGGAATCTCGGTGTCGCCGGGCATCGCCGCCACGCTGCCGCCGGCAGCCGGATCGGCCAGCCGCGTCGTGCCGCTGCCCCGCATCACGAAGAAGAGCTGGCTCGTGGCATTCGCAAACGTGATGTGGCCGTCGCCGGGCTTCACATGCACGAAATTGGCGCAGAGCCCAGGCGACGTGGCTGGGCCCGGGCAGCCGAGCAGGTCGCTCGTGTCGAGTGGAAGCGTTCGCGTGGGGCCCTGCTCGTGGAGTTCGGCGCCGAAGCGGGCGCCGGGGATCGGCGGAAGGGTGCCGTCGGTGATCGGGTTGGAGGCGTAGCGGTAGTCGTGGAAGCGGGCGGCCTCGGTAAGCCACTCGGCGAGCGTGTGATCCTTGGCGGGCTGGAGCATGGCGGGGCCTCGGAGGGAATGGGCCGGTCTGAAGCGGGCCGGGGCGATGCGGCATTTTACCGGCCGGCCTCAGGCCAGCGAAAGCATCGCCGCGCGCACGTCTGGATCGGTGCCGGACATGAATGAGCCAACGGCATACAGCGGATAGCTCGTGAGATCGCCAAGCGTCGAGTAATTGTGAGTCGAAAACCTGACGCCGTGAGGGGACAGTTTTCGGTGAGACTCCAAAAAGAGCCGTAGGCTCTTGAGCCCTCCGCCGGCGCCGCGTTTCACTTCGATTGGGACGATCCGCGGCCCATGGGCCACGCAGTAATCCACCTCGGCGTTGCTCGCCGCCGCCTCCCGATGCCAGTAATGGAGGGCGGGTGAAACATGCGGCGATGAGTAGGCGAGCAGTTCCTGGCCGACGAATGCTTCTGCCAGTTCACCCGCGTTCACGAAGGCGTTGCGCGGATCAAGAATCCACGCAGAGCCGTCGAAGCCCAGCATCGCCTCGGCGAGCCCAATATCCAGAAACAGCAGCTTGAACCGATTGGGATCGGCCTGCGCGCCAAGCGGCAGGCCGTTGGCGGCCGTTTGCATGACGGGCGTCACCACGCCCGCCTTGACGAGAAGATCGACCGCAGGCTGGAGGTCCCGCCGCCGCCAGCTGCCTGCCAGTCGCCCGAAGATGAATTTCCGGCCTAGAAACCGGGGCACCTCATTGAAAACCAGCTCGACGTATTTCACCTGGGCCTTGCGGCTGTATTTGGCAAAGTCCTGTCGATAGGTGTCGGACAGCCGGCGCTGCACAGCCACGCATTTCCGCAGATCGCCGTGACGAATCCACTCGGCCACGGCTTCGGGCATGCCACCCACCGCCAGATATTCCCCGACCAGCCGCAGGAACTCTGCATGGACGGCGTCTGCCAAGGGCACATCGGCGGATCGATCGGCGAGCTCGGCTACGGCGGCTGCCCGCCCCTTCGCGGCCAGAAACTCGACAAACGACATTGGGTGCATGAAGAGCGACGCCACGCGGCCCACCGGAATTCCCACCTCCGCCACCGAGAATTCAATGAGCGATCCCGCTGCCACCACATGCAGTTCGGGAAGGTCTTCGTGGAAATACCGCAGCGCCGTGAGCGCCCGCGGGGCAGCCTGGATTTCGTCGAAAAAAAGCAGCGTCTTGCCCGGCTCCACGTGGGCTCCGGTAGCCAGTTGCAGATCGCGGAGGATCCGTCTGGGGTTGAGATCGGCATCAAACAGCGAGGCGAGCGCCGGCTGCTTCTCGAAATTCACCTCGACGGACTCAGCAAACCTCTTGGCGAACTGCCGGACCGCAAACGTCTTGCCCACCTGTCGAGCACCGCGCACGAGGAGGGCCTTACGGCCAGGCTCGGCCTGCCAGGCTTCCAGGGCGTGCTCAATCAGGCGTTTCATGCGGTAGATCCGATAGATGTGGTCGTTTCTGTGGGTATATTGTCTTTGTTGTTGGCGATTTATCAAGGATGTTTTTCTGTTTCTTGGTCATAAAATGGTCGTTATGGCATCTCGCATCGTTTCCCTGCTGCCGGCGGCGACGGAGATCGTGGCGGCGCTTGGGCTGGCCGACAGGCTCGTCGGCCGGTCGCACGAGTGCGACGAGCCGGCGGCGGTGGCGACACTGCCCGTGCTCACCGCGCCGCGGATCGATCCAGCGGCATCGAGCCGCGCGATCCACGAGCAGGTGGGGCAGGCGCTTGGCGGCATGGCTTCCGGAGCCGCCTCTGGCACGGGGGCCGCGTGCAGCACGGGCACATCGGCGGCGCTCTACACGCTCGACATCGACCGGCTCGCTGCGCTCGAGCCCGATCTGATCCTCACGCAGGCGGCATGCGATGTCTGCGCCATTTCGGCGGCCGACGTTGAAGCCGCGGTGAAAAAGAGCGGCGTGCAGGCGCGGGTGCTCGCGCTTTCGCCGGAGACGCTCGCGGATCTGTTTCGCGATGTGTTGGTGGTGGGGGAGGCGACGGGGTCGCTTGCGAAGGCGCGGGAGGTGGTGGCGCGGCTCAAGGCGCGGGTGGCTTCGGTGGCGTGGAGGGTGGGGGGGATGCAGAGGGCAAGGCAGGCTGAAGCCTACCCTACGGTGGCGATGATCGAGTGGCTCGATCCGCCGATGGCGGCGGGCAATTGGGTGCCGGAGCTCGTTCGGCTGGCCGGCGGGAACGACGTGTTGGGCAAGGCGGGGGCGCATTCGCACTGGATCACGTGGGACGACGTCGCCGCGGCCGATCCGGATGTCGTGGTCCTCGTGCCCTGCGGGTTCACGCTCGATCGCGTGGTGGAGGAGGCTGGCTCAGCGGCCGTGCGGCCGCACCTCGAACAGCTGCGGGCGTTTCGCGAGGGGCGATGCTTTGCGGTCGATGGCCACAATCTCTTCAATCGGCCCGGCCCGCGGCTCGTCGATTCACTCGAACTGCTCGCGGAGATTTTGCATCCGGGAGCGTTTCGGTTTGCGAAAGTAGGACAGGCTTCAGCCTGTCTCACTTCAAATCCGCCGGCTTGAGACCCTTCTTGGCTCCGTTGAATCCAAACGGCGTGGGCTCATAGGTGCCGACGAGATTCACGTTGGCGACCGGCGGAATCTGGCTCTCGAGTCCCACGGCCCAGTAGCAGGCGTTGACGATCAGCCGCCGCAGGCCGGTGGAGAGCAGATCGGTCGCGGCCCCCATCGTGGTCGTAAAGACGCGGCCCTTCGGCCCGCCCGCTAGGCTATACGTCTTCGTCCAGGCGATCGGCATCATCGGGTCGTTCTTCTTTGAATCCGTGCCCGTCACGAGCGGGGAGCCGGGGGTCATCCCTTCGAGCACCTGGCCCATCACGAGCGGCTGTGAATCGCCCGGCAGCGGCAGGCGGACGCCGTAGACGTCGCTCGGGCCCCAGATATCGCCGTCATTGATCCCGCGGAGGATCGGGTGATCCTTCGCGCCGGGCGCGAGCAGGCCCCGCGTGCTCTCGTGGCCGTGGTGGCCATGATGGCTGATCCAGGTTTCGCCGAGCACCTGCCGGCCAAAGCCCTCGGTGAAGCGATCCGTCTTGTTCTGCCAGCCGTAGTGGGCGAACGGCGATTCGGGCTTGGGATTGAAGGCATGCGTGGCCGTTCGCAGGCCGACCACCGGCTTGCCGGCCTTGAGGTAGTCGTCGATCTCCTTCATCTGCGCGTCGGGCAGATCGCGGAACCGCGAGGCGATTACCATGAGATCGGCTTTCCGCAGCGCCTCGAGGCCGGGAATGTTTTTCTGCTCGTTCGGGCTGATCTCGCCGGTCTTCGGGTCGATCGCGAAGAGCACGGTGCATGTGAAGCCGTGGTGCCTGGCGAGGATCTTGGCGAGCTGCGTGAGCGCCTCTTCGCTGCGGTATTCCTCGTCGCCGCTGACGAGCACGACCTGCTTCCCCTTGCCCGGGCCCTCGCCTCCTTCGAAGACGAGCCACTGCTCGGCGGCTTGGGCCGCCGTGGCGAAGGCGAAGAACAAAGACAGGCAAACAACTTTGAGGGACAGGCAAACAACTCTGAGGCAGCTCATGAGGCTCTCCCGTTTCAGTTTCATATTTTCACGGCCCCAAGGCCGCGATCGAGGTCACGATCACGCCATCGGGGCGTCGATACGTCGGCGAATCCGAGACGACCACAACGAGCCCGCGGCAGCGCTCCTGGGCGTCACTTGCAAGTTTGCCATGCATCGCCAGCAGGTTCGAGGCCCCCTCGTCAACGCGGCTTGCCCCCAATTTCACCTCGAAGGCAATCCAGAGGCCATCGTGAGTTTCGAGTACGGCATCGACCTCCAACCCTTTGTTGTCTCGATAAAACCGCACCGTCGCCCGATGTGGAAGGCCATATACCCTCAGATCATGGACGACCTGCGACTCGAACAGAAAGCCCGTCAATTCGATCTCAGGGCCGAGCAGCCGTTTGGGTGTGGCGCCGACTGCGGCAACGGCTAGCGACGGATCGACAAGGTGTCGCTTGGGGGTCGCCGCCAGGCGCACTCGGGATCGTAGTTTTGGAGCCCAGGCGTCTTGATCCTCGATCAGAAAAAGGCGACGCAAAGCCCGGAGATAATCGTGCAGAGTAGGCTCGGCGAGCGGCTCCTCGGCCGCTCGGCCGATCGCACGCAGCGAACAGTCGGTCGCGATGTTGCGCGCATAGGACGTGATCAGTCTGCGGACGCCATCCGGATCGCGGCGAATCCCGTCCACGCTTCGTACATCGGCGGTCACGATCATGTCGAGGTAATCGATATTCGCTTCCAAGGCCTGGTTCACCGAAAGGCCGACGTTTGTCGGCCACCCGCCCACGACGATGGCATCGACGGTCGCGGTCACCGAAAGCCGGTCGGCGACGGCCGGGAGCGGCTGCTTTTCGAGTAGGGAACCGATCGATACCGCCCCACTCGACAAGCCTCTTTCACGGAACGTCATCGAGCTCAGGCGAACCGGGGCGATGCGGCGGGCGCCCGTGTGCAGCATCTGCGTGTCATCGAGCGCCGAAGAACCGGTCAGCAGAAACAGCCCTTTTTTCTGGGTGTCGTCAATCCTTCCGCGCACGGCCTCCCACAGTCCGTCGACCAGCTGGTATTCGTCAATGAGCCGCGGGGCGGGTCCGTCGAGCACCAGGGCCGGATCGGCGCGGGCCGCCGTCAGGGCGGCACGGTCTTGATCGAGCCGAACTTCAGAGGCGGCAAACTTCCGGGCCAGGGTCGTTTTGCCGGTGGCCTTTGCTCCGATGACCAGAACGCCGCCGTGCGTCGCAAGCCGCGACGCCACGGATTCCTCGGCGATTCTCGGCAGAAAACCTTGCATTGAAGGGATTGTACCACATCCCGGCAATGGTTTGTACTGAGTTTAGTGTCGGCTTCGCACCGTCTACCACCGGCCCTCGAGGCCGAGGCTCACGCCCTGCACGACGGTGCCACCCTTCGTGTCGAGCGTGCCCGTGGGCGGGGGGGAGGCGAGATCCTGCGTGAGATACTGCCGGGTCGGCTGGCCGAGGCCTTGGAGCCAGAGCCCGAAGTAGCCGAACCGGAAGTCGAGGCAGTTCGTGATCGGCATGACGCCGGTGAAGCCGAGTTCGCCCACGAAGCCGCAGCTGGCCGGCGACTTGGCGATCGAGAACGGCTGGTTGATGTCGACCTCGGGCTTCACGAGCAGGGAGTTCGCGGAGACGTTGTTGCCGTAGGCGCCTCCCTTCATGACCGTGTCGACGCGGAGCCAGTTCGTCGTGAGCACGACCGCATCGAAGCCGATCTGGCCGCCGTAGAGGCTGTTCATCACGTTTGATTGGTAGATGTCGGTGACGCCCGACGGGATCGCGGTCGTGAGCGTGGCCGACTCCCGCCATTCCACCCAGCGGAAGCCGCCGAGCAGGCGGATGTTGCGGCTGACTTTGTGGTAGCGGTTGAGCTCGAAGCTCTGGATGCCGCTGCCGAGGTTCATGCTGGCGCCGTCGAAGAGCGACTCCTGGTCGCCGAGGATGCCGGGCGGGGCGATGTCGTAGCCTTCCGTCAGCGTTGGCAGCGTGGTCTGGCTGCGGAAGTTGAAGGCCCGCAGGTAGGTGGCTTCCCAGGCATTGCCGCAGGTGTCGGTGCGGAAGAGGGAGAACCGCGGGCCGGCAGCGAGGGCGCTATCGAGCTGATTGGCGTCGAGAACGGTGGTGCCGGTGACGCTGTCAGTGATCAGCGGCTGGCCGGAAGGGGCGTTGCGCCAGAGGAGCAGGAGATCGGCGCGGCCGCTCCAGCAGGCGCCGGTCTTGTCGTGGAGTCGGCCGAGCCTTTGCAGCAGGCCGAGGGGATCGCTGTCGACCATACGACCTTTGTGGTGGCTGCGGATGCGATTGACGATGCCTTCGCCTTCGAGGCACGTGCTGCACGAGCAGGGTTCGCCGCTCTCGGCAGTGCATCCGAGACCAGTGCAGCCAGCATCAGTCGTGCAGCCAAGAGTCGTGCAGTCCAGCACCGCGGAGCTCTCGGAGATGGTGCTGGCGCCGGCCTCAGGGGTCTGATCGACGGGGGTGGCCGTCGTGGCGTCGTTCAAGAGCACCGACTCGGTCTGATCGACGTCGTCGAACGAGGCGGCCGCGATGGGCCGGGCCGAAACCGATGCGGCGGCCGTCAAAGCCAGCGCCGCGAGCATTCCCTTTGAAACCGTCGCGAACCTGCGGCCCGCGAACCCCCACTTCAACGAAACCGACATCGTTGCTGCCTCCGTCGAGAATACCGATCTGACCGGTGGAATCGGTCGTGTCGGTCATCCGGCGGTAGGGTCGTGCCGCAAGTTCCTGTCGCGGAGTCTGGGGGGATTTTGCGGGCGGCCCGACGGACGTTCGCAGGCTGCCTGGATTACCGAATCCTCCTGAAGGCGGCAGCCCTCGGGCTTGCGGCAGGCCTGGCGGCGGCGGCAAACGTCGAGGCTCTCAGGGCCGTTGATGTCATGCCCACGCTCCGTCCCTTGCCCCAGTAGATGGTGCTCGGCGTGGTCAATTCCGCCCCGTTGGCGATGGCCCGGATGACAGGGCCCTGGCCGCCAATTTCCAGGGTGTAGATGCCATTGAGGTTGGTGGCCCTGGCGGGCAGCACGAGCGTGTAGTTGGCGCCGCTGCCGCGGAGGGTGGCACCGCGGAGCGAAACGCTGCGGCCGTTGACCATCAGTTTCAAATTCGCAAGCGAGAAGCCAGTCACCGGTGTCGAGAACGTGATTGGAATCGACCGCACGGCGGTTCGCTTGTCCATCACGACGGTTGGATTGTTACTGAAGCCGGCGGCGGTGGCCTTGATGGCAGCATCGATGACGATCGGAGTCGCGCCGAGTGAACTGTTCGGAACCACTGTCGAGACCAGCGTGTTGCCCGCGATGTCTCTGGCCCCACCGTTCGTGAGGCCGAGGGCGAATACACGGAGGTTTGACGAGGACTGCCCGGGCTGGATCGTGAACGAGCCGGTCAGCACGGTGCCCGTCGTGGCAGCGGTGAGCGTGACGACGTTGCCCGTGTCGAGTGTGACGGTGACCGAGCTGCCCCCCTGGACCGGTTCGGAGACCGTCGCATTGACGACGACGGTCTCTCCCGCCGTGCGAGTGCCGCTGGATGGCGAAGTGATGCTCACGATCGCGGGAGCGGCGTTGTCAACGGTGACGCTGCCGACGTTCCCGGCCGAGGGGCCGGTGTTCCCAGCCGCATCCGTTTGACGGACGCGGATCGCGTTGGCGGCGTAGTCGCCTGAGCCGAGGTTGAACGATGTGCCGGAGCCATTGGTCCAGTTCACACCATCCGTGCTGTATTGCCACGTGGCACCGCTCTCGACACCGGCGACGTTGAATGTGCCGACGGACGTGATTCCATCGGTCGAGCTTGCGCCCGTGTCGCTTGCTAGGGCAAGCGTCGGTGGTGCCGGGGCAACGGTGTCGATCGCAATGGCCAGGGCGTTGCTGGCCAGGTTGCCGTTGCCGGCGGCGTCCGTGAATAGGCCGGCAGCCACGGATACGGTTGCCGTTCCGTTGAAGCCCGCGGTAGGCGTGAACGTGGCGTTGTAGTTGCTGCCAGAGCCCGTGAACCCGGAGATCGTGCCTCCTGTGACAGAGATGTCGGCAGCAGCGAAGTTCGCCGAGGCCTCGCTGAGCGTAAAGGTGAGCGTTGCGTTCTCACCGATCTTGAGCGAGGTCCTGTTGCTCGTGATGGTGACCGTCGGCGCGACGGTGTCGACGGCGATGCTCACCGTGTTACTGGCGATGTTGTCATTGCCCGCGGCATCAGTGAATCGGCCGGCGGCTACGGATACGGAGGCCGTGCCGGCGAAAGTGGCGGCAGGCGTGATGGTGGCGGTGTAGCTTGCACCGGAGCCCGTGAAGTTCGTGATTGTGCCACCGCTCACGGAGATGTCACCGCTCGTGAAGGTCGTGGAGGGCTCGCTGAGTGTGAAAGTGATCGTGGCTGTTTCACCGCTCTTGAGAGCCGAAACGGTCGATGCGATCGAGATTGTCGGTGCGATGGTGTCGATGGTGATCGGCGAACCGAGCGCCCCGGCGGTGTTGTCGTTGCCGACCGCATCGGTGAATCGTCCGGCGGCGACGGACACGTTGCCCGGCGTCGTGGAGTTAGCCGCGGGCGTGAAGGTGGCGGTGTAGACGTTGCCAGTCCCCGAGAATCCGGAGAGCGAGCCGCCGGAGACTACGACATCATCTGCCGCGAAGGTGGTCGATGCCTCGCTGAGCGTGAACGTGATCGTGGCGGTTTCACCGATCTTGAGGGCAGACTTGCTGCCGGCGATGGCCACCGTTGGGGCCGCGGTGTCAATGCTGATCGGCGTAGCGAGGGAACCGGCGGTGTTGTCGTTGCCGGCCGCATCGGTGAACCGTCCGGCGGCGATGGACACGTTGCCGGGCGCGGTGGAGTTAGCCGTGGGCGTGAAGGTGGCCGTGTAGACGCTGCCAGTCCCCGAGAATCCGGAGAGCAAGCCACCGGAGACTATGACATCATCCGCCGCGAAGTTCGTCGACGCTTCGCTCAGCGTAAAAGTGAGCGTGGCGGTCTCACCGCTCCGGAGAGCGGACTTGCTGCTCGTGATGACCACCGTGGGTGCGACCGAATCGAGGGTGAATGACCGCGTTGCCGCCGCGGCCGTCTGGGCATTGCCCGCCGCGTCGATTTGGGTCGCTGAGACACCCACATTGCCATCGCCAAGGGCAGCGAGATCGGCAGCATCGAGCGTGACAGGCTGCGCGGATCCGGTGGCCGTGAGATTCTTGGTGACGCTGTTTGAGCCACGAGTGAACGTGACGGTGACGGCAGCCCCGCTATCGCCCGTGACGGTGATCACACCGCCGGCCTGCGTGGCCTCGTTCCTGCTGACGGGATCCGTCACGCCGGGGCCCAAGACGAGTGTGGGGGCGTCCGGAGTGAGCGTGTCTTTGGTGAACGTGATTGCAGCGCTTGCGGCACTGGCATTGGCGGCCGGGTCGCTCACCCGGGCGCTAAGCGACTTGCTGCCATCAACGCCGAGATCGGTGTTTGAGACGGTGAAGCCAACGAAGCCGCTGGTGATATCGCCCGCGGCGAGCGTGACGATCTTCGGGGTCGAGAACGAGGCTCCGCCGATGAAGAGTTCGACCTTGTCGCCGGCGACGGCGCCGGAGGTGCCGAGGTTGACGCGGAAGGTCGTGCTGGTTTGGGCTTCGGCGAAGTTGAGGAAGCCATCGGCGAGTTTGGTCGAGCCCTGCTCCGTCGGGGCGTTCGGGGCGTTGGGAGCGGCCGTGTCCTTGGTAAACGTGACGGCGGATCCCGCGACACCAATATTGCCCGCCTGGTCGGTAATCCGGGCGGTGAGCGACTTGCTGCCGTCAACGCCGAGATCGGCGTTTGAAACGGTGAAGTCAACATAGCCGTTGTTGATGTCGGTTCCGACGAGCGTCGCGATCTTCGGGGTGGAGAAGGAGGTCGCGCCGATTAGCAACTCGACCCTGTCGCCAGCCACGGCGCCGGAGGTGCCGAGGCTGACGCGGAAAGTCGTACTCGTCGCTGCTTCGGCGATGTTCAAGAAGCCGTCGGCTAGCTTGGTGGAGCCCTGCTCGGCCGGAGTGTCCGGGCCCGTTGGCCGCGTGGTGTCCTTGGTAAACGTGGTCGCCGTGCCCGCAGTGCCGGGATTGGCGGCTTGGTCGCTCACGCGAGCGGTGAGCGACTTGCTGCCATCGGCCCCGAGTTCGGCGTCGGAGACCGTGAACTGGACGAAGCCGCTCGTGACATCGCCCGCGGCGAGCGTGACGATCTTAGGCGTGGAGAACGAAGCTCCCCCGATGAGGAGTTCCACCTTGTCGCCGGCGACGGCGCCGGAGGTGCCGAGGCTGACGCGGAAGGTCGTGCTGGTTTGGGCTTCGGCGAAGTTGAGGAAGCCATCGGCGAGTTTGGTCGAGCCCTGCTCCGTCGGAACGTTCGGAGCGTTGGGAGCGGCCGTGTCCTTGGTAAACGTGGTGGCGGAGCCGGCAACGCCGCCATTCCCCGCCAGGTCGGTCACCCTGGCGGTGAGCGACTTGCTGCCGTCGGCGCCAAGATCGGCGTTCGAGACGCTGAAGTCGACAAAGCCATTCGTCACGTCGTTCGCAACGAGCGTGACAATCTTCGGAGTGGAGAAGGGGGCTGCGCCGATGAGCAGCTCGACCCGGTCTCCAACAGCGGCGCCAGAAGTGCCAAGGGTTACGCGGAAGGTCGTGTTTGTTGCGACTTCGGCGATGTTCAAGAAGCCGTCCGTGAGCTTGGTCGTGCCCTGCTCGGCCGGAGCGTTCGGGGCCGTCGGGGCCGTGGTGTCGATCACGATCGCCCGCATGCCGCCGATGTTGTTGGTTCCCGTTGGCAGGTTCGTGTTTCCGAGCGGGTTGCCGGCGATGTCGGTGACGTTGAGATCCACGAAGCTGCTGACGGTGAGGTCAGATGAGTTTTCACCCTGGGAAACGACGTAGTTTCCGGAAAGGACTCTGCCGACCGTGTTGGTGCTGAGCGTGACGATCGCATTGGTGTCGAGCGTGATCTCGATCGACGACCCGGCCTGCACATCCTCGGAGAGGGTGGCCGTGATTGGGATGATCGCGCCGGCCTTGTAGTTGCCGTTTAGCGTGCTGGCGGGGACGGCGAACCGCGTGACGGTCGGCGGGGCAGCATCGACTTTCACGCCGCTGGTGTTGAGTATGGAGAACGACAATCCGCCGCTGTTTCCGGCCAAATCCGTAATCAGTGCGCCATTCAATTGAATGATGTTCGACGCCACGATTCCGTCAGTATCTCCGTCGCCGCTGGCGACCCGATACTCGAAGACCAGTGCGGGGGTTTCATCGCCGGCGACATACGTGGCATACCGGGTCTGGGTGCCGACCACGATGGCGATCCGAGGCAGGCTGCCAACGACCGCAGGCGCCACGATCGGACCCGGTGTCACTCGCATCGACTTGTCAAACATTGCCACGAATTGGATCGCCGCACCTTCGCCATAGGTTCCTGCCGGTGGCGGGGTCACGGACAACAACTTCGGTGTCGTGCCGTCGACCTTGACTCCCGAGATGTCGGGTGGCGTGAAGGAGACGAGGGCATTGACGCCCTTGTTGGCGATCGTTCCCGCAGTCAACGAGATGCTCGTGCCAGCAAACTCGATGCCATCCGTGTCGATGTCGCCAGCCACCACGGGGTAGCGGAACGTGAGCTGGGTGGTGCCGCTGCCGCCGATATACGACGCATTCTTGGGTGCAGTGCCGATGGTGAGCGGCAGCGTCGGGATGCCCGTCACGGTGACCGGCAGGTTGAAGGTCGCCGTGAACTCGATTGACTCACCGACGCGATAAGACTTGTTGCCAACAGACGTGAGGGCCACACTCTGAAGGAGCGTGCGGTTGATGACGATCCCGCTGCCAGACGCGGCCACCGCCGTGTTGGCGTTGTTTCCGGCATCATCCTTGATGGAACCCAAGCCCAGCGAAATCGCGCCGATCGTGATGCCACTGGCGGAATCTGCGGACGAAATCGTGTACTGGAAGACAAGCGACGTCGTGCTGCTCAGGCCCGCATTGTAGGTGGCCACGCGATTATCAACGCCGACCACGAGTCCGAGCGTGGGCGTGCCGATGACAGCGACCGGCTCGCTAGGTGTGATGGTGAAGGTGAGGACGTTGCCATCCACGTAGGAGCCAGCCGCTGGCGGCGTGAGCGTGAATGTCGGCACCACGCCATCCACGAGGATGCCGCTGGTGTTGGGCGGCACGAACGAAAGTTGGGCGGTCGAAAGTGCGCCGCTGGAATCACTGATGGAAGCGCCCGTGGGGAGGGCGATGACCGAGCTCGGCAGATCGACACCGTCGGCGTCGAGATCACCGGCGACGACGGTGTAGCGGAACTTAAGGGTGGTCGTGCCAGAGCCGCTCGTGTAGGCGGCGGTCTTGGGTGTGCCGCCGACGGTGAGCGCGATGGTGGGCGCGGTTGCCCCAATGCCCGTGACGGTGACGGCCTGGGCGAACGTGGCCGTGAGCTCGATCGTGTCACCGAGCTTGTAGGTCTTGTTGGCGGAAGCCGTGACGCTTGAGAGAGAGTTCCTGTTGACGACGATGCCCGTGAGAGGCACGGCCGTGAACGCCAGGTTGGCGTCGTTGCCCGCCGCATCCTTGACGG
>JBIIQM010000065.1:0-18055 GCA_044342075.1 Pirellulales bacterium | reverse complement strand
TAGGCGTCGAGCGCCGCATTCTTGAGCCAGACGCCGGGGTGGAAGAATTCCGGCTGATGCCCCCCCATCACGATCGGCCGCGCGATCCAGTCGGCCACGTCGCTCGGCCGGGATGCGTCGCGGTAGCTCGCCGTGTATTCCGTGGCCACCGTCAGCACCTCACGGCGCGTGGCGGCGATGAGCTCCCAGAGCTTCAGGTCGCTGATCCGCGTGTCGAAGGCGGCCCGCAGGAGCCGGTTGTTGTCGACGAGCGTCTCGATGCAATCGGCCGGCGCGTCGGGGGACGGATACACCGGCGGTTCGATCAGGCGGTCGCCGGATGCGGTGGGGGCTTTGTGGATGCGTCGGAATGGGAGCATGTGGTGGAGGCGGCGCTGTCGAGGACCCGGCGGTAGTAGGCCAGACGGGTCGCCGCATCGTCCAGTGCGCCTCCGAAACTCCTCGCCAGATCGAGATAGAGGAGCGGCACCGGCAATTCGACGATGCGGAGCCCCGCGGCGGCCGCCTGCACCCAGACCTCGAGCGGCATCGCGTAGCCCATCTCCGTCACATGCAGCCGCTCGAGCGCCCGGCGCCGGTAGGCCTTGAAGCCGCAGAAGGCGTCGGTGAGCGCGAGGCCGAAGCGATCGTTGATCTCGGCGGTGATCTCGGCGTTGATCCGCCGGCGCGTGGCGGGTGGCTCGCTGTCGCCGGGGAACGGCTGGAGGTAGCGGCTGCCGCTGACGATGTCGGCTCCGTCGGGGCCCGACGCGGCCGCGATGAAGTCGGGGATCAGCCGCGGCTGGTGCTGGCCGTCGCAGTCGATCGTGACGAGACCGTCCCAGCTGCCCTCGAGCGCGGTGGTGAAGGCCGTGGCGAGCGCCGCGCCATAGCCGCGGTTGTGTTCGTGCCGCACCACCCGCACGTCGCGGCGGGCCGCGAGCACCTGGGACGTGCCGTCGGTCGAGCCGTCATCGATCACGAGCACGTCGGGGGTGAACCGCAGCACCTCGTCGAGCACGGCCGACACGTGCCGCACTTCGTTGTAGACCGGCAGGGCGGTGAGAAATTGTGGCACAGGTTCCGCCGGAAGGGCGATCGGGAAGAGCGACACCACATGCAAGTGTAGCGCCGGCAAAGTGCGGATCAACGCGCCGGGGCGAAAAGCACGACAGGCTGAAGCCTGTCCTACTGGATCCAGTGGAGCGGGTCGGCCTCGTCGCGGCTGGCCCAGCAGGTGAGGCCCGGCAAGGCTTCGACCAGTCGGGCCGCCATAGACTCCATCGCGAAGCGTTCGCTGGCATGGTGGCCCACCGCCACGACCGCCAGCCCCGCGGCCACGGCCTCGAGCGCCCCGTGAAGTTTGATCTCGCCGGTGACGAGCGTGTCGCAGCCGGCCCGTTTCACCGCCGCAATCGACTCGCCGCCCGACCCGCAGACGATGCCGACGCGTCCCGCCGGCCGGCGGGCGTCGCCCGCCACCTGCACACCCTTCACGCCGAGCCTGCTCGCGACATGCCGCGCGAGCTGCTCGACCGACCACTTCGGGGGCGCGGCCCCCGCGCGGCCGAAGCCCGCGAGCGGGTAGATCTCGTCCGGCTCGATCGGCGCGACGTGTTCGAGCGAGAGGAGCGTCGCCAATTGATCGTTGATCCCGCCGGCGGCCGAGTCCCAGGCGGTGTGCGAGCTCCAGATCGCGATGCCGGCGCCGACAAGTTCGAGGAGCACGCTCCCCGTGGCGGATTCGTCGGTGATCCGGCCGACGGGGCGGAAGGGGAGCGGGTGATGGGAGACGACGAGATCGGCCCGTTCGCGAACCGCCTCACGGGCCACCGCGGGCGTGAGCGAGAGGCAGGTCATCGCGCGGTTGATCGCCGCGCGGCGGGTGCCGACGAGCAGCCCGACGGCATCCCACTCCGCGGCGAGCCGGAGGGGCGCGATGCTCTCGAGGGCGGCGGTGATCTTTTCGAGCGTCGGCATGGAAAGAGAGGATACAATCGGCCGCGACAGCTCGCGAATCCTTCGGTCGTTCCGCCTCACCGGCAGCCTCTCATTGCATGGACATCTCCCGCGTTTCCGTCGGTGCGGTCGCCCTCTCGCGCGACCTGCGCACGGCGCTGCGGAAGGTGAGGGAACTCGGGCTCCACGGCGTGGAGCTCGACGTGCGCAGCGGGCTCGATGCGGAGCAGATGTCGCAGACCGGCATCCGCCAGATCCGCAAGTGGCTTGCCGACGAGGGGCTCGTGGTGCCGGCCGTCGCGTTCCCCACGCGGGGCGGCTATGGCGACCCGGAGCGGCTCGAGGGGCGGATCGCCGCGACGAAGTCGGCCATGGAACTCGCCCGCGCCCTCGGCGCCTCCGTCGTGCTCAATCACATCGGCGACATTCCGCCGGAGCCGCGGGCCGTCGAGGCCGACAAGAAGGACGACACAAAGCCGAAGGAAGATCCGCGCTGGAAACTGCTCGTCGAGGTGCTGGCCGATCTCGGCGACTGGGGCCACCGAGTTGGCGCGGTCCTCGCGGCGGAGGCGGGGCGGTCCAGCCCGAGGGACCTGCTCAGGTTGATCGAGGCGTTCCCCGAGGGGGCGCTCGCTTGCCATCTCGTCACGGGCTCGCTCGTCGTGCATGGCTACGATCCGGTCGAGGCGGTCGAGCTGCTCTCGACGCACATCGCGCATGTGCATGCCACCGACGCCGTCGCCGGCGCATTCGCCGGCCGCGGCCGCGCCGTGATCCTCGGCAGCGGGCAGGTCGATCTGCCGAACGTGTTGGCGGCGCTCGAGGAGCGGGGCTACCGCGGCTGGATCGGCCTCGAGCCGGTCGATGGCTTCGGTGCCCGGGCCGAGCTGGCCGACGCGATCAGCGCCCTGCGGGTGCTCTAAACCCCGGCTGGGCTCGGCCGCTGGCATGCGGCACGTGACCGGGGTAATCTCTTCGCCATGCATCGGCTTCCGTTCATCCACCGGTTCACGGCCTGGATGGCCCTTCTCGGCTACGCGATTGTGGCCTCGGGGTTGCCGTTGCCGATGGGCGCCGCGTTTCCGGCTGCCTCCGATTCGCCGGCCGCCAAACGGCTGGCCGGCAAGGATCGTTCGCGGCCGTTTCCCTGCATGGATAAGCCCTGCGGCTGCGCGACGGCCGAGCAGTGCTTTTCGAACTGCTGCTGCAACACGCCCGCCGAGCTCATGGCCTGGGCGAAGGCCAACCGCGTCGATCCCGCCGTGATCGTGGCGCTCAAGAGTAGGGCGGCGGCTCCGGCGTCGGAGCCGACCTGCTGCTCGACCGCCGCGAAGCCGTCTTGCTGTGCCGAGGCGGCCAAGGCCTCCTGCTGCGAGTCGTCGGGGCCGGAGCCACACGAACCGGAGGATGCGGCTGTTTCCGTTCACACCGTCGTGCTCCGCGCGATGCTCGCCTGCGGAGGGATTGTGACCGAGTGGCTGGTCGTGGGGGCCGCACTGCCGCCACCGCCTGTGATCGCCTGCGATCGTGCCGCCGCGCCGATCGCGTCGTTGATCCTGACCGACGAATCCTCTCTCTCGGAGCGCAGCGCTCCCGAAGGGCCGCCGCCGCGAGCGACCTGAGTTGGTGCTTTCACCAACCGGTCGGTCGCCCATGGCGCAGGCCTTTTCCGGCATCGCAGCGTGCAATGCCGGGGCCTCGCGCGTGCGTGCGCCGCCATCACCAGAGGGAGTCGTCATGCATTCTTCGGCAAGACGACGAGGCTTCACGCTCGTGGAGCTGCTCGTCGTGATCGCGATCATCGGCGTGCTCGTCGGCATGCTGCTGCCGGCCGTGCAGTCGGCCCGGGAGTCGGCCCGGCGGATGGCCTGCGGCAGCAACCTGAGGCAGTTCGGTCTGGGGCTCTTGAACTTCGAAAGCGGTCAGCGGCGGTTTCCATCGACCGACATCCGCCCATCCGGCACCGCCGCATGGACGGCGGGTGGTGGATGGTCGCTGCATGCACGCGTGCTGCCCTATATGGAGGAGGCGGCCCTGGCAGACCGCTTCGACTTCAAGCAGGCGGCGTTTCGCGGAACGTTCTCGTCGCAGGAGCCCAATCCGGCCTTCGCCGCGCTGTTCGCCACGCCGATCCCGATGCTCTTGTGCCCGAGCGACGGCGCCCCTGCCGTGCAAACGTCGAACGGCTATTCGTACGGCGGCAACAACTTCATGGTGAGCATCGGCAGTGCCACGGCCGACGGCCGCGGTGGCATGTATTGGAACTTCGCCAAGCCCACCGACGGGATCGTCTACGAGAATTCGAAGGTGCGGATCTCGCAGATCAGCGACGGCACCTCGAAGACCGTGATCGGCAGCGAAGCGGTCCGCAGCATCGGCAGCGACACGACCTTTCCGGCCGGGTCGCCGCCGCCGTTTCCTTACCAGTACACGCTCAACGGCTCGACGGGCTGGAACAGCACGACACTCGTGCCCTCTAGCAACGCGACGCCGACGACCGAGAGCGTCGACACGATCGTGAATCAGTGGATGTCGCTCACGAGCTGGCGCGGCGCGAGCAGCCCGGCGATGCGCGGTCGGGGCCTGGCCTGGGCCGCTACGACGGCAGGTAACAGCCTCACCAACGGCTTCCTACCGCCCAACAGCCCCATCCCCGATTACGTCGTCCACTGGTCGGGCTTCTTTGGGCCCAAGAGCCGGCACCCGGGCGGGGCCAACGTGCTCTTTGCCGACGGCCACGTGGCGTTTCTCACCGAAGGCACTGATGCGTCGTTGCACCGGGCGCTGCACAGCACCAATGGCGGAGAGGTGGTTTCGCATGAATGAGCGGAAATGGATTCACGGCCTCGCAGCCCTGTTCATCGCGATGATGCCGGCGTCGTCCCGCGCCCACGACACCTGGGTGCAGGTTTCGGCGAATACCGTCCGGCCGGATGACGTCGTCCACGTCGACCTGTTCCTGGGTAATCACGGCAACGCCCATCGTGACTTCAAGATCGCCGGCAAGGTCGGTTCACTCGACGAAGTGCAGCTCGAGGTGATCGGCCCCGACGGAAGGAAGACCGACCTCGTGCCCGACATGGTCGATCTCGGCTACGCGCCGAAGGAGGGCTTCTGGTCGGGACGATTCGTGCCGGCCGCCGAGGGGCTGCATTGCGTCGGCCACTTTCGTCAGGGCGTTCGTCACGGCTCGATGGGATTCAAGGGGGGCAAGACGTTCTTCCTCGTGTCGCAGTCGCTCGACAAACCGGCGAAGCCACAGGGCCCGCTTCCAGCGCCGCTCGGCCATCCGCTCGAGTTCGTGCTGGAGACGCACCCGGTCATCGGCTGCGGGCCGGGGATGCCGATCACGGTGCAGCTGCTCTTCAAGGGAAAGCCACTGGCCGACCAGGTCGTGTCGTTCATCCCGCGGGGGGCCACGCTCGCCGCAGGCTTCGATCCTGAATGTGAACGCAAGACCGACGCCGAAGGGCGGTGCAGCTACACGCCGAAGGAGGGCAACTTCGTGCTCGTCGTGACCCACCTCGTGAAACCCGAGGAGAAGGGGGAGGGCTTCGAGAAGACGGCCTATGCGGCGACGCTCGTGCTCGACGTGCCAGAGCGCTGCGCCTGCTGCGAGGAGTAGACCGCTTCGTCCAAAGTAGACCGCTTGCTCCGCAAGCGGATCCCAGATCCGCTTCGGGACGAAGCGGTCTACTTTGACTGTTTTGAAGCGAGCGTCGCGGCGATCGCGATCGCGGCGGTCTCGATCCGCAGGATGTTGGGCCCGAGCGACACGCGCTCGAAGCCCAGGCGCTCCGCGGCGGCGATCTCGTCGGGCGTGAAGCCCCCCTCGGGGCCGATGGCGGCGACGATTTCACCCGAGCCAGCGCGGATACAATCGTCGAGCGGCCGGCCGCCCGGGTGGGCGATGAGCCGCAGGGCATCGGGATGGCGGTCGGCAAGCGCTTCGAGCGTGGCCGGCGTTGAGATCTCCATGAGCGTGTTGCGGCCGCACTGCTTGCAGGCCTCGATCACACCGCGGGCGAGCCGCGCCTGCGCCGACGCCGTCGCCTCCGCGACACCCCGCGCCGTCGCGAGCGGCGCGAGCCGCTCCGCGCCCAGTTCGGTCAGTTTCTCCACGAGCCACTTCTGGCGGTCCCCCTTCGGCAGCGCCACGGCGATCGTGAGCGGCCGCGCTGGCCCGGGCTGCGCCGGCATGGAAGCGCCGACCGTGAGCGCCACCGCATCGCGGTTGATCGTGGCCACGCGTGCGGGCCATTCACGGCCGCCGCCGTCGAAGACGCGGATCTCGTCACCGACCTTCGCCCGCAAGACCCGCGCCAGGTGGCGGGCCTCGTCGCCCGTGAGGGTGGCACGGCCGTCGCGGGGCGGGCTGTCGAGCAGGAAGCGTTCGCTCATGGTGCGGTTTTCTCGGGGGAGTTTCGTCCTGACCCGGCCAGGGGAAGCGGCTACACTCCGCCGCCATGGTACGCGACCACTGGAACTTCACCGCGCCCCCCTTCGACGGCTCGCTCGAGCCGGCGACTTTTTACACCGGCGCGCCGCAGGATGAGGCCCTGGCGCGGCTCGAGTGGCTCGTCGATGAGCGGCAGCGGTTCGGCCTCGTCGTCGGCGGCGAGGGCTGCGGCAAGAGCCATCTCTGCGCGATGGCGGCCCGGCGGCTCGGCGGGTGCGGCGCCGAGGTCGCGATGCTCTCGCTGCGAGGGCTCACCGCGGGCGACTGGATCGAGCTGCTCCTCGAACGGCTGCCGATCGATGCGCTGAGCCGCGCCGAGTCCTTGCGGCCCTGGCAGAAGCTCGAGAACAGGCTCCGCGAAAACACACTCATGGAACGGCCGACGGCCCTCGTCTTTGATGATCTCGACCGGGCGCCGGCCGACGCGATCGACGGCATCGAGCGGCTGATCAGCGCGGCCGAGCCGCGCTACGCGCGGGTGGTGGTCGTTGCGACAGCCACGCCGGAAGGCCTCGCGCGGCTCTCGGGCGGCATCCGCCAGCGGGCCGCCGTGCGGATCGAACTTTCACCGTGGGGCGAGGACGACGTCGCGGGATTCCTCGCGCGGTCGCTGCGGCGGGTCGGCGGCGACGAAGGGATCTTCACGCCCGAGGCCGCCGCCACGCTCGCGCGGTTCGCCGGCGGCGTGCCGCGGGTGGTGGGCCGGCTGGCGCAACTGGCGCTCGTGGCCGCGGCGGGCGACGGGCTCGACAAGGTGGATGCCGCCACGGTGGAGCGGGCCTGGCGCGAACTCGTGCCGGCGAGTGGGCCGGTCGCTGACGCGGCGCTTGAGATCGCCGACGACGAGGCCGAACACGGCGAACCGCCGCCGGCCAATCCGCGCGTCCGCGTCGTGCGGCGGCTCTGGGGCTGAGCCCACCGCCGGTCACTTTTTGATCGACTGGATCGCTTGCTTGGCGGTCTTGCTGAGATTCGCGTCGGCATGCCGGGCGAGTGGCTCGAGCGCCGGAAGCGCCGACTTCGCGGTTGCGCCCATGTTGCCGAGTTCCCTGGCGGCGGTGATCTGCTTGGCCACCGGCCCCTGCTTGAGGTCGGCGATGTAGCCGTCGATGAGCAGGTTGGCCATCGTCTTCGGCTTCTTCCGCTTGCCCGCCTGGCCGCTCGATTGGCTGCGGGACTTCTTGGCGGCCTTTCCCTTCTTCGTGCCGGAGCACCCGGTGAGGAGTGCGAGCGAGAGGAGCATCCAGCCTCGGCGGTGCATAGCAGGCGTTCGGCGGTGCATGGCGACCTTGCGGATGACGAAGCGAGTGATGATTGCACGAATCGTATCAGCCACCAGCCGGCTTCAAAAGCGTGCGGCCACCGCCCGGCCTATTCCGGCTGTGACTTCAAATCGCGTAGACTCCGGGAAAGGTTTGCGCCATGGCGGTGACTCCGCGAAACATCGACAACGCCCGTCCTCGCATCGTGGCAATCTCGCCGGATGACGGCTCCGCCATCGACCTGAAGAACCCGGCGCTCGCGGCGCTGCTCTCCTGGTGCGTGCCGGGGCTCGGCCAGCTCTACCAAGGCCGCACCTACAAGGGCCGCCTCTTCATGGGCGCGATCCTCGGCACGTTTCTTGCGGGGCTCTGGCTCGGTGGCGGCAAGGTGGTCTATGCCTCGTGGAAGCCGGGCGACACCCGCTGGGCCTATGTCTGCCAGGCCGGCGCCGGCCTCGTCGCGCTGCCCGCGGCCGTGCAATCGATGCAGATCCATGGCGTGGCGAAGCAGCCGCTCTTTTGCTCCACGTTCATGGCGCCGCCGCTCACGCCGGGTCAGTATGTCTCGCGAGCCTATGCCGACGTGCTCACCCGCAGTGATCCCGAGATCGACGGCGATTCGTTCTTCGACAAGCCGCCGCTCAAGCAGTTTCGCGGCGAACAGGTCTCCATTTGGCAGCGCCGCCTCGGCCGCTGGTTCGACATCGGCACGCTCTATACGATGCTCGCCGGCATGCTCAACGTGCTCGTCATCTATGACGCCTTCGCCGGACCGCTCGGCACGCCCACCGACGAAGACCGCAAGGCCCACAAAGAAGGCAAAGACACCAAGCCACGCTAACCCCGCAAGGAAGCGACCATGATCTTCTCCGCGCTCGTCGCCGGAATGAGTTCCGGCCTGTTCCCCCTCCTGTTCGCCCAGCTCGTCGACCGCGTCCCCGGCATCCTCTTCGGGCTGCCGCTGATGGCGCTGGCGAGCCTCATCTTCGCCGCCACCCACCACGAGGATCCGGCCGAGATCCGCTTCGCCGCGATCCACTGGGCCGTCTGGCTCGGTGGCATCCTGGGCCTCGTGCTCGCGGCCGTGCTCCTCCTTGGCTGGTTCGCGTAGCCCAAACGGTAGGACAGGCTTCAGCCTGTCTACGCTTGCTCGAGGGCGATGCGGCGGAGTTGGCCGCAGGCGGCGTCGATCCGGGCACCCTTGCGGCGGCGCACCTGCACGTTCACGCCCGCATCGTGGAGCACGTCGAGGAAGCGTTCCCGCGATCCTTGTGTGGGCTCGCGCCAGGGCAGGCCGGCGACGGCGTTGTAGGGAATGATGTTCACGAGCGCAGCTCGGCCGCCGAGCAGCCGCACGAGGCTTTGTGCATGCTCGGGCGAATCGTTCACGCCGCCGAGCAGCACGTATTCAAAAGTCAGTCGGCGGCCCGATGTTTCCCAGTAGCGGTCGGCCGCGGCCATCACGTCGGCCAGGCCGATCGCCTTGTTCACCGGCACGAGCCGCGTGCGGAGTTCATCGTCCGCCGCGTGGAGCGAGACGGCGAGATGGTAGCCGGGGTTTTCGTCGGCGAGCCGGTCGATTCCTGCCGGCAGGCCGACGGTTGAGACGGTGATCCTGCGTTGCGAGATGCCGAGGCCGTCGGGATCCTGCGCGGTGGCAAGCGCCGGCAGCAAGCGATCGAGATTGGCCAGCGGCTCCCCCATCCCCATCACCACGATGTGGCTGAGCCGTTCCTCCGCCGGCAAGAGTAGTTGCAGCCGCAGCAATTGCTCGACGATCTCGCCCGTGGTGAGGTTCCGCACGACGCCGTCGATGCCGCTCGCGCAAAACACGCAGCCCATCGCGCACCCCACTTGCGAACTGATGCAGACGGTCCGCCGGTCGCCGTCGCGCAGGAGCACGCACTCGATCCGCTGGCCGTCGTGCAGTTCGAGCAGGAGCTTTTCGGTGCCGTCGTCGGCGCGATGGTGGCGGGCGATCGACGTGGTCCAAATTCGAAACGCGCCCTCGAGCGCCGTCCGCAGGCCCTTGGGCAGGTCGGTCATGTCGGCAAACAACGACGCCCGTCGGGCGATGAGCCATCGCCGGATCGCCTTGGCCCGCCAGGCGGGCTGCCCCTGGTCGGCAAGCCAGGTCGCCAAGGCATCGCCGGCTGAATCCCCGGTGGCGGGTTCGAGGATGTGGTGCATGGCGTGGAGGGGCCGGCCGGCTCTGGCACGCCGCCCGCGGGAGAGGTAGAGTTTCAGGGGTTCGACGCCATCATACCCCAACGAATTTTGCGGACATCCGCCCTGCCATGAGCCAAAAGCAACTCGAGGAACGCACGCAGTGGGTCTACGACGAGCGGGCGTTCCCGGTCTGGAACCGTTCGTTCGAGAAAACCGACCGCACGGAGATGATCCGGGACGACCTCTGGGCCGGCCGCAGCATCTCAGTGCTGCTGTCGGTGCTTGTCGCCATCGGCCTGGCCCTCGCCTTCGGAACGCTCGCCTTCGTCGCCAATTGGCGGTGAGGTTGACCCCCTCCGGCCGGACAATTAGATTTTTGAGAGGTTCGGTTCGGGGCCCGGGAACATCGAGCGGCGAGCCATGTCGTTGCGTCCAGCCTTCACATCGGTCGCCTCTCGGCAGGCTCCTCCGAGCGTCGTCCATGCGCCGGCGAAGCTGAATCTGTCGCTCGCGGTGCTCGCGCGCCGACCCGATGGCTTCCACGAGATCGAGTCGCTCATGGTGCCGGTGTCGTTGCACGACACGCTCCGGTTGCGGGTGACCGACGAGCCGGGCATCCGGCTTTCCGTGGCCTTCGGCGGACGGCTCGCCCAGCCGCAGGCTGCGGCGCTCCGCCGCGACGTGCCGACCGACGATTCCAACCTCGTCGTGCGGGCGGCGCGGCTGCTCGCCGAGGAGGCGGGCGTCTCGCTGGGCCTCGAGGTGGAACTCATCAAGGAGATTCCATCGGGCGCGGGACTCGGCGGTGGGTCGAGCGATGCCGCCGCGGTGCTCGCCGCGGCCGCCGATGCCTGGGGCGTTGACTGGAGCCAAGAGCGTCTCGCCGCGCTCGGCAGCCGGTTGGGCAGCGACATTCCCTGGTTCTTCGCGGGCGGACCGGCGGTGGCCGGCGGCCGCGGAGAATGGATCGAGCCCGTCGATGGCATTCCGCCTCTGCCGGCCGTGATCGCCTGCCCGGCCGTCGGGCTCTCCACGGCCGAGGTTTATGGCCGGTGCGTGCCCGACGCGTCGCGGCGCGGCGAGGCCGCCCGGCTGGCGGCGGCCCTGGCCGACGGCCGGCTGCATTCGTCCCACCTGCTCATGCATAACGCGCTGGAACGGCCGGCGCGGCAGCTCTGCCCCGATGTGTCGCGGCTTCTCGAGGCCATGGCGGCGGCCGGCGCCACGCGGCCGATGCTCACCGGCAGCGGCAGCGCCTGCTTTGCGATCGCCCGCACGGCGCCGGAGGCCCGCGGGATCGCCGCCCGCCTTGATGCGGCGGGCTGGCCGGGCGTCTTTCCGGTGCGTTTCATGCCGGGTCGAATGGGACAAATGCTCACGGAGTGAATGAACGATCGGCGGAGCCGTCGGCCTGGGGAGGCGCGGATGGCAACGCGAAGACAACGGAGACACGCATCCGCAGATCCGCGGGGGGAAGGCACCGATGGAAATCACCGAAGTCCGCATCAAGCTCATCGAAAACGCGGCCGAACGTCTGCTCGCGTTTTGTTCGATCACCATCGACCACGCCTTCGTCGTCCGCGATCTGAAGATCATCGGCGGCCCGAGCGGACCGTTCGTGGCGATGCCCAGCCGCAAGCTCTCGTCACACTGTCATTCCTGCGGCTTCAAAAACCCGCTGCGGGCCTGCTATTGCAACCAGTGCGGCAAGAAGCAGCCCGAAGGCAGCCTGCCGCGCGACGACGACGGCCGGCTGCGGCTTTACGCCGACATCGCCCACCCGATCAACGCGTCGTGTCGGGAGCTGATCCAAAACCGCATCGTGCGGGAATACGAGTCGGAGCTCGTCCGCGCGAGGCAGCCCGGGTATGTGTCGCGCTACGACGCCATCGGCGACGAGGATCATCGCCGGTAGGATAGCCTTCAGGCTGTCCCGGTGTTGGCAGCCTGAAGGCTACCCTACATGCGGACGAGCTTGTGGAAGTCGGCCGTGAGGCGGGCGGTGATCGGGCCGGGCGTGCCCGCGCCGATCGTGCGGCCGTCGATGTCGACGACCGGAATCACCTCGGCCGCCGTGCCGGTGAGGAAGCACTCGTCGGCGGTGTAGAGATCGTGCCGCGTGAGCGTGGCCTCGCGGCAGTCGATGCCGGCCGCGTGGGCGAGCTCCATGACGGCATTGCGTGTGATGCCCTCGAGGATGCCGGCGTCGGGCGGCGGCGTGAGCAGCTTGCCCGACCGCACGACAAACACATTGTCGCCCGTGCACTCGGCCACTTCGCCCTTGTGGTTGAGCATCAAGGCCTCGACGCAGCCGGCCCGCAGGCCCTCGAGCTTCGCCATGATGTTGTTCAAGTAGTTGAGCGACTTGATCCGCGGTGAGAGGGCGGCCGACTGCACCCGTTGCGTGGCGGCGGTCACGATCTTCAGCCCCTTCGAGTAAAACTCGGCGGGGTAGAGGCTGATCGTGTCGGCGATCACGATCACCTGCGGGTTCTTCGTGCGATTGGGATCGAGGCCGAGGCTGCCGGCGCCGCGGGTCACCACGAGGCGGATGTAACCGTCGGTGAGCTTGTTGGCGGCGAGCGTATCGATCACCGCCTTCGCGACCGCCTCCTTCGTCATCGGGATCTCGAGGCAGATCGCCCGGGCGCTCGCCCAGAGCCGGTCGATGTGGGCGTCGAGCCGGAAGACCCGCCCCGAGTAGCTCCGCAGGCCCTCGAAGACGCCGTCGCCGTAGAGCAGGCCGTGGTCGAACACGCTCACGCGGGCCTCGTCTTCGGGCACGAGCCGGTCGTTCATGAAGATGATGCGGGGCATGCGTGATCCAGGGAAAGAGGGGGGTGAGGGCGATGGGGGCGTCAGGCCGTTTCGACGCGGCCCGGCTCGACGCGTCCGGCCGCGAGTCGCACGATCCTGTCCGCCCGCCTCGCGATCGCCGCATCGTGCGTGACGAGCACTATAGAAAGGCCATCCCGGCGGTTCAACTCGCAGAGTGTGTCGAGGATTCCAGCGCCGCTTTGCTCGTCGAGGTTGCCCGTCGGCTCGTCCGCCAGGAGCAGCCGCGGCCGGGCGACGAGCGCCCTGGCGATCGCCACCCGCTGCATCTCGCCCCCGGAAAGCTGCCGCGGCTTGTGGTGGAGCCGATCCCCGAGCCCGAACCGCTCGAGCAGCTCGGCCGCCCGCCGCCGGGCCTCCCCGCGTTCGCGGGCCCACGCGGCCACCGAATACCGCACGAGCAGCGGAGCGAGGACATTCTCCAGGGCATCGAGCTCCGGCAGGAGGTGGTAGGCCTGAAACACCATGCCAATGTCGGTGTTGCGGAGGCGGTCGCGGCGGGCGACGGGGAGGTTGTCGATGCGTTCGCCGCCGAGCCACACCTCGCCGGCGTCGGGGGCGTCGAGCAGGCCCATCAGGTGCAGGAGCGTGCTCTTTCCCGAGCCGCTCTGGCCGACGATCGCCACGAAGTCGCCAGGCTCGATGGCAAAGTCCACGCCGCGGAGCACTTCGAGCAAACCGCCGCCGGAGCGGTAGTTTTTCCGCACGCCACGCACGCTCATCAGCGCGCCGGGGCCGATCGGCTCACTCATGCCGCAGCGCCTCCACCGGATGGAGCCGCGCGGCCCGCAGCGCCGGCAAAACGCTCGAGGCGACGGCGATCGCGACCGCGCCGGCCATGATCCAGGCGATCGTGCCCGGATGCACGATCGTGGGAATTTTGAAGAAATAGTAGATCGAGGGATCGAACACCCGCTGGCCGGTGAACCATTCGACCCCCGCCCGGATCACGTTGATGTTCCAGGTGATCGCGAGCCCGAGGGCGAGCCCCGCCCCCGCGCCCACCAGCCCCAGAAAGAGACCGTAGCCGAGGAAGATGCCCGCGATGCCGGGGGCGCCTGCGCCGAGCGACTTGAGGATCCCGATGTCGCGGGTCTTCTCCACGACGATCATGAAGAAGATCGCGAGGATGCCGAAGCCCGCCACGGCGATGATCATGAAGAGCAGGATATTGAGCACGGCCATCTCCATGTCGACGGCGGAGAGGAGCGGGCCCTGCTTGTCGCGCCAGGTGGAGACGGCATAGAGCTCGGCCGGAAATGCCTTCCGCAGCCGGTTGCGCACCGCCTCGAGATCGGCGCCGTCCTTGAGCTTGATCTGGATCGAGTTGACGCTCGGGATGCCCGTCTGCGGATCGATCATGCCGCGCATCCGTTGCAGCGCGCTGATCGGCACGAAGACGAAGTTCGAGTCATACTCGCTCATCTTGCTCTCGTAGAAATCGACGATCGTGAAGGTGTCGCTGACGGCCTTCGGCGGCGTGCCGGCCGTGGGAAACGTGATCTTCACGTCGTCGCCCGGCAGGACGAGGAAGCGGTCGACGCCGGTCGAATCGCGGAAGCTGGCCAGCCCGATGCCCGGCACGATGCCGGTGAACTGCTCCTTGGCCGGATCCATCGTGCGGCCCTCCTCCGGCCGCGCGGCGCGAAACGGATCCTTGCGCGCGGCGTCGGCCTGCTCGCCGCCGTCTTTGGTGTCGCCGTCTTTCGCGGCGTCGGTCGGCCCGGTGGCGGCGAGCACCGCATCGACCTGGTGATCGACCGGACGCACCGGCTGGCCGCCGTCGGCCCCTTCGGTCCGCTGCTGCTCCTGCCGCTCCCGCCAGAGTCGCTCCCGCTCCACCCGCATCCGCCGGTGGGGCCAGCCGGCTCCCTCGAGCGCCGGCCGCGTGGGCCCGGGGCCTTCCGACTGGCTGTCGACCGTGTCGTAGCCCTTTTCGCGGAGATTGAACGACAGCTGCCGCCGGTTCTCCGGGTGCTGGAGGAAGCGGCCGAAATCGCTCGCCTGTGCGTGGGAAGATTCGTCGATCCCGATAAACATCACCTGCCGCGTCACCCACTGGCCGCGGACCTGAAAATTGAGCATGGCCGGCACGGCCACGGTGGGCGTCATCCCGGCGATCTGGTCGCCGGCCGCCCGCCGGATCTCGTCCATGTGCCACGTCGGGTCTTGGAAGCCGGAGAGCGAATGGCTCTCGAAGACGATGTCGGAGAGGATGCCGTGGATCCGCGTCTGCATCTCGTGGGAGAAGCCCGCCATCACCGCGTTGACGACGATCATCGTCGCCACGCCGAGCGTCACGCTGATCACACTTGCCAGCGCGATCCAGCGCGTGCGGAGATACCGCCAGCAGAGCAGGAGTTTGTACATGGCTAAGTAGGACAGGCTTCAGCCTGTCGTGGCGATCGGGCGGATGGGACATGACAGGCTGAAGCCTGTCCTACTCGTGGGGGCGGTGGATCGGGAAGAGGATCACGTCGCGGATGCTCGGGGCGGCGGTGAGAAACATCACGAGCCGGTCGATGCCGATGCCCAAGCCCCCGGCCGGCGGCATGCCGTGCCGCAGGGCGCGGATGAAGTCGGTGTCCATCCGCGCCATCGACTCGTCTTCGGCGAGCCCGGCGAGCTGCGTGCGAAAGAGCTCCTCCTGCAGGTCGGGATCGTTGAGCTCCGTGTAGGCGTTGGCGAGCTCCATGCCCGCGACGTAGAGCTCGAACCTTTCGGCGACGTGCGGCTGGCCGGCCTTGCGCTTCGTGAGCGGGCAGACGGCGGCGGGATAGTCGATCACGAAGACCGGGCCGGAGAGCGTCTTCTCGACGGTGGCCTCGAAGAGCTCGCTCTTGATCACGTCAGCGTGGCGGCCGGCGGTCTCGATGCCGCAGGCGGCCGCCTTGGCGGCGACGCTCGCCGGATCGGCGGGATCGCAGCCGGCCACCTCCCGCAGGAGATCGTCGTACTTCGCGCGGCGGAAGGGCGGCGTGAGGTCGACGGTGTGCCCCATAAACTCGAACCGCAGCGGCGTGCCGGCGGCCTTCGCGGCCTCCACGATGATCGCCTCGGTGAGGTCCATCATCGTGAAGTAGTCACCGTAGGCCTCGTAGGCCTCGAGCATCGTGAACTCCGGATTGTGCCGCGGGCTCACGCCCTCGTTGCGGTAGACGCGGCCGAGCTCGAAGACCCGCTCCATGCCCCCCACGAGCAGCCGCTTGAGGTGAAGTTCCAGCGCGATGCGGAGCACCAGCGGCATGTCGAGCGCGTTGTGGTGGGTCTTGAAGGGCCGCGCCGCCGCGCCGCCGGCGCTCTCCTGGAGCGTCGGCCCCTCCACCTCGAGGTAGCCCCGCGAGGTGAGGACGCGGCGCACTGCCTCGACGATGCGGCTGCGCGCGACGAACCGCTCGCGCACGCCCTCGCCGTGGATCAGGTCGAGATACCGCATCCGCTGCTTGAGGTTCGTGTCGACGAGGCCATGAAACTTGTCCGGGGGCGTCTCGAGCGACTTCGTGAGAAACGTGAGCCCGCTGGCGAAAATCGTCATCTCGCCGGTCTTCGAATATCCGAGCCGGCCGTCGACACCGATCAGGTCGCCGAGGTCGAGGCAGTCGATCACCTTCCAGGTGTCGGGGCCGACCTGCTTCTTGCCGAGCATGATCTGGATTCGGCCGGTGCGGTCGACGAGGTCGATGAAGACGAGGCTGCCGGCGCTCCGCAGAAGCATGATCCGACCTGCCGCGCGGACGGTCGGGCCGTCTTCGGCTGCCTTGTCGAGCGATTCGCCCTGGCTGCGGACGTCGGCGATCGGCGTCGCGCCGTCGAAGCGGCTGCCCCACGGGTCGATCCCGAGGCCGCGGAGCTTTTCGAGTTTGTCGCGGCGGGCTTTCTCGAGCAGGGCTCCGGAGCCTTTTTGTGCCGCGTCGGAGGCGGGGCTGGCGGCCGGCTTGGGGGCGGCGGGAGTGGGGGTGGGCTCGGACGGGTGTGGCATGGCTATGAAAGAGGGCTGGGAGCCGGGGGACGGGAGCCACGATTGTCGGGTTTCGGCGGGTTTTCTACAACGCCGCAATCATGGCCCTGCCCCACCGCCCCCAGCTCTTCAGCGTCGAACTCCGCACCGCGCGGTGGGAGGAGCTCGTGGAGTGGTATCGCTCTGTGCTCGGCCTGCGGGTGCTCGTGCGGGTGGTGGACGACGGCTACGCGCTTTTCGAGGCGGGCGACACGCGGCTGGCGCTCCTGCGCCGCGCCACGCCGGGCGAGGTGAGCGGCCGCTGGAGCCTGGGCTTCGAGGTGGACGAATTCGAATCGATCCGCGAGCGGCTCGCGGCCGCGGGCGCCTCCAGCAGCGAGCCGAAGGTCCATCCCGAGGGTTTTCGGGAACTCGTCACGCACGATCCCGACGGCAACACGCTCCGGCTCTTCTCATGGCCGGAAGGTCACTGACAAAAAGGTGTCAGGACTCTTTTCCGGCTCCGAACTGGGCCGGAAAAGAGTCCTGACACCTTTTTGTCATAGTGTGAACGCGATCGTCGCGATCGCCATTGCCAGCCCGAAGAGCAGCACGAGCGCGAGCGCGACTCCCATGAAGCAGCCGGCGTTGGCGTCGGCGGAGCGGTGGGCGGCAAGCTCTTCGGCGGAGAGCGCCGTGCGGTCGCCGGCATCGGTGAATTCCGGCTGTTCGCGGTTCACCGAGGAATCGATCGCGAGCAAAAAGCTGCGGGCATAGCGAAAGAACCAGACGGGAAAGAGCACGGCCACCGCGAGGCAGGCAGCAAGCGCTGTCTCGCGTGACGCTCCGACGCCGTGCACGAGCAGCAGATAGAGGCCGCCGGTGCCGAGCGCCGTGATGCCGTAATTGATGTAGATAGAGCCGAGGTAAAAGCCGGGCTCGCGCCTGAAATCGAGCCCGCAGTGGCCGCAGGCATCCTCCATCGCAAAGAGGCCGCGGAAGAGCCGGCCGACACCGCACCGCGGGCAGGTGAGCCGCGCCGCCCGCAGGAATCTCACGATGGCTGCGTTCATGCGCACACTGTGTTCAACGCGGCGAAGGGAACAGGCTTTTCGCGCCGACGAGCAGGAAGCCCGCGCAGAGGCCGACGGCCGCGTCGGCGGCGAGCGTGAGTGCGGGTAGCCAGTCGGCGGCGGCCAGGTCGTGGAGGGCGGCATGCACCGCCGGCAGCGCGTGGGCGATGATCCCACCGCCGACGAGAAACATTGCCGCCGTGCCGGCGAACGACAGGCCTCGCATCAGCCATGGCGCGGCGGCGAGGATGCCGCGGCCGAGGCTCTGGAACGCGGCGATCCGGTGCCCGGCGAGGATCGCCCCGAGGTCGTCGAGCTTCACGATTGCCGCGACAAGCCCGTAGACGCCGATCGTCATCGCGAGAGAGATTGCCGCCAAAAC
>JBIIQM010000016.1:0-50221 GCA_044342075.1 Pirellulales bacterium | reverse complement strand
GCGTGAAGCCCTACGTGCTCGACTACAAGCCCGACCTCGTGATGATCGCGGGCATCAGCCACGGCTTCGACGTCGAGGCGATCCGCAGCGTGATCCGCCAGATCCGGCAGGGCTCGAACTGCGAGATTCTCGTGATGAGCGGGGCGATCGCGCCGCGCGAGGTTTACGAGCCGGCCTATATCGCGAAAAAGCAGGCGGCGGTGGCCCTCGACGACATGGAGCAGTTTTCCGCGCGGATGCGGCGGATGTGCCGCGAGGAGCGGGTTGAGTTTTTCGACATCCGCAAGGCGTGGGAAGACTACATGCTGCGGTCCTACAAGCCCTACGACCATTTCGCCCGCGATGCGATCCACGGCAACAGCCGCGGCAAGCAGATCGTGGCGCGGATCCTCGCCCGTTACTTCGAGCCGAAGGACGCGGCCCGGTAGGTCAATCGGCCCGCAGGCTCCTCGCCTCCCCGCGGAGCGTCGCCGCCAACGACTCGATCCCGACGACTTCGATTCCCGGCGCCAACGTCGCCCGGACATCGCCGGGGCACACCACCGTCAGCGCGTCGAGTCGTAGGTCGTCGATGGCGACCCGCATCGACCGGCTCACCTGGGGCCGCTCCGAATACTTGAATTCAAAGCCGAACCGACGCCCGTCACGGAGGAGGAGCAGGTCGAGTTCGGCCCCGCCTTGGGTCGCCCAGAAAAACGCCTGCTGCGATCGCGTGAGCCGCAGCACCTGCTCGAGGGCGAACCCTTCCCAGGAGCTGCCGACCTTCGGGTGCGCGTGAAGCTGATGCGGCGTCTCGATGCCGAGCAGGTGGTGCAGCAGTCCGGAGTCGCGGAGGTAGATCTTCGGAGATTTGATCTGCCGCTTGCCGACGTTTTCGAACCAGGGCTGCAGTTGTCTCACCATGAACGTCTGACTGAGTTCGTCCAGATAGGTTCTGACGGTCTTGTCCGACAGGCCCATTGACCGTGCCAGTTCTGAGGCGTTCCAGAGCTGCCCGTGCGAGTGTGCGAGCATGGTCCAAAACCGGCGCATGGCAGCCGCTCCCACGCGGATGCCAAACTGCGGAAGGTCTCGCTCGAGAAACGTTCGCACAAATCCTTCCCGCCACGCCACGCTGTCGGCCTCCGACGCCGCGAGCAAGGACCGGGGGAATCCGCCTCTCACCCACAGCTGCTCGGTGGAGCGGGGGCCGGTTTCGGAGACGTCGAAGCCATGCAGGTCGACATACTCGATGCGGCCGGCGAGCGATTCGGCCGATCGAGACATCAATTCCGGCGACGCGCTTCCGAGGATGAGAAAGCGGGCTGCGTGCGCCGGGCGATCGGCCAGCACCCGGAGGATCGGAAAGAGGTCGGGCCGCGCCTGGATCTCGTCGAGCACCACCAGGCCGGAAAGGCCGCCGAGCGTTAGTTCGGGGTTTGCCAGCCGCAGCTGATCGCGGTGGGATTCGAGGTCGAAATAATGGCTGGAGCCCGCTCGTGCGACCTCGCGGGCCAGCGTCGATTTGCCGACCTGTCGCGGGCCCAGCAGCCCGCAAATCGGGGCCCTCCCAAGTGCCGTTTGGACGGCTGATTTGTACGTTTCTCGCGGAATCATCCTTGCATTATCGGATCGCTATTCCGAGAATGCAAGCAATTCCGACTTTGGCTTCCGCCGGGGGCTTTCGGGGGATGTGCGGCCTTGCCGCTACCCGACGTTCACGATCACGTCGAAGAGCTGGCCGCGGTGGACGCCGTCTTGCGTGATGTCGATCGCCACGAGCGCGAGGCCCGCGGCGGCATCCTGCGCGGCCGACACGCTGACGGGCAGCCGCCGCGCGGCCCCCGCCTCAACGCGGAGCGTCGCCACCGACGGATCGACCCGCACGCCCGGCGGACAGACGAGCTTGAGTTCGTAAACCGTCGGCACGTCGAGGAAGTTTTTCACGACGATCGCCGCCTCGGCCGCCGCCCCCGGCTTCACGTTCACACGATAGGGATGCACCCGCGCCCAATAGGGATCGAACCAGAGCCGGTAGTCCTTCTCGTTCGTGAGATCGGCGAGGGCCGCGCGAAGCTCGTCGCTCGCGGCCATGTAGCGATCGATCAGCGGCCCGGGGTTTTCGATCACCCAGGAATGGCCGCCGAGGATCAGGTCGGGCGCGATGCCGTGGAGATACTTTCCCGCCAGGCCGTAGCCCTCCTCGACCGTGCAGGAGTTTCTCGCGACCACTGCCTCGTGGCCGTGCTGGGCCGGGTCGGCGGGTGAACCGAAGATGTTGTCGCCGGTAAACGCCACCCGTTTGCCGTCGATCTCGCCGTGCACGCAGCAGGCAAACTCCGTCTGCCCCGGCATCCAGTCGCAGGCGAGCGTGTGGCCCCGCCAGCGGATCACCTCGCCGTCGGCGATCACGCGATCGACTTTCAGGCTCTGGATGTCGCCCGTGGGCCGCTCGCGGTAGGCGGGGATCATCGCGTCGAGGTCGTAGTCGAGCGGCCGCTCAAGGAGATCGACCACTCGTTCGTGCGTCCAGATCTCGCAGCCGCGGGTCTTCCGCACGTGCTCGGCGTCGAGAAAGTGGTCGCCGTGCATGTGGGTGACGAGGATCGCGTCGATGCCCTTGAGGCCGAGCCGGTCGCGGGCCCCGTCGAGCACGCGATCGAGGTGCTTGCGGTCGAAGAGGCCGCAGTCGATCAGGAGCGCATGCCCGTCGTCGGAGACGAGCATGTGGAAGTTCACCCAGTATTCGTGGCCGCGAACCTTGTAGAGATGGGGCGACACCTGCCAGAGGTGCGGCACGGCCGTGGGCTTCGACACGCGATCCTGGTCGCACCCCGCAAACGTAAACACCTCCCAGCCCCGCTTCATCACCTTGTCGAGCCGGCGGAGCTTCTTCTGAAACGCGGCGAGCTGCGGGGCGGCGTCGGCGATCGGCGGGCCGTGCGCGGGCAGCATCGTGAGCGGCGCGAAGCCCTCGAGATAGCCGGCCGCGGTGGCGAGCGTGTAGATCCCCTTGCAGAAGCCGTAGTCCCACTCGCTGTCGAACCACGTGTGGAGCATGGCGCCGTCGAGCATGAGGTCCCCGGTGAAGGCGAGCCAGCCCGCCTTGGCATCCCCCTCCCTGCCCCGCCGCAGGAGATAGCTCATCGAGCCGGGGCTGTTGCCGGCGGTCTCAGCGCACCAGAACTCGCGGCCCCGCCACGCGAACGAATCCATCTTCTCGAAGGCCCGGTCGATCGGGATCGGCTGGATCGGCGGCCGCACGTAGCTCGCACCGTGCACGGTGAACTTGTCGGAGAGCTGCGGCACGGCATGCCGGAAGTCGAGCGGCTTCTCGAAGAGGTCGCGTTCGGCAGCCGGGGCCGCGATCTTCACGCCGCGGCAGGCCGAGTGGCCGGCGAGTTTTGGAAAACCCTGGCACTGCTCCCGGTGGTGGTGGGTGAAGAGCACCCACTCGACGGTCGTGACGCCGATCTGCGGCAGGGCGTCGAGCACGCTGCCGTCGCCCAGGTCGATGAGGATCGCGGCGGAGCCATCCTTGATGACGTACGCGTTGCAGGTGTCGGTCCAGCGGAAGATGCCGGGAGCGACTTCTGTGAACGTGGGTTTCATGCCGCCATGATAACGCCATGATAAATGGAACGGCCGTTCGGCGTCGCTCGCGCGTCACCATACGGGCACGAACGCGGGGCGCGTTACACTATTGCCCCGGTACCGTTCCGTGTCTCCCAAAGAGGGTTCCGCCATGACACGTCCTTCGTCGCCCCTGGCTCTCGCCGCGATCGCGTGGGCCGCCTGCCTGCCGGTCGCCACGGTGGCGATCGCGGCCGATCCGGATTTGCCGCGAACCCGCTGGGAACAGCCGGTCGAGCCGATGCCGATCGCGGGCACGGAAGCCGCAGCCAAGCCGGGTGCGGCGGCGGCCTTCACGGTGCCGGCCGGATTCGCCGTCGACCGGCTCTTCGTCGTGCCGAAGGATGAGCTTGGCTCGTGGGTCTGCCTCGCGACCGACCCCAAGGGGAGGATCATCGCCAGCGACGAGCGCGGCCAAGGGCTCGTGCGGATCACGCCCGCGCCGCTCGACGACTCCGCGCCCACCGTCGTGGAGAAGATTCCCGTCGCGATCACGGCTGCGCAAGGTCTGCTCTGGGCCTTCGATGCGCTCTATGTCGTCCGCAACGGAGGCGCGACCGGCTTCTATCGCGTCACCGATTCCAATGGCGACGACACGCTTGACAAGGTCGAGAAGCTCCGCGACCTCACGGGTGGCGGCGAGCACGGTCCGCATGCGATCCGTCTCTCTCCCGATGGCACGCGGCTCTTCGTCGTCTGCGGCAACCACACGAAGCTGCCATTCGCGGTCAAAGACGTCACGCCGCCACAGACCATGGGGGGCATCCGTCCCAATCAGCGCCGCGTGGAACTGCCGGCCGACGCCGCGAGCCGGCTGCCCGCCAACTGGGATGAAGATCAGATCATCACGCGGATGTGGGACTCGAACGGCCATGCGGCCGGCATCCTCGCGCCGGGCGGCTATGTGGTGAGCACCGATCGCGACGGCAAGGCCTGGGAGGTGTGGAGCGGCGGCTACCGCAATGCCTACGACATGGCGTTTAACGCCGACGGCGAACTGTTCGTCTACGACTCCGACATGGAGTGGGACTTCGGCACGCCGTGGTACAAGCCCACCCGCGTGAACCACGCCCCGAGCGGCAGCGAACTGGGCTGGCGAAGCGGCTCCGGCAACTGGCCCGCTGGCTTTCCCGACTGCCTGCCGGCGCTCCTCGACATCGGCCCGGGCTCCCCCGTCGGCGTCGACTTCGGCTACGGCACAAAGTTTCCGGCGAAGTATCAGCAGGCGCTCTTCGTCTGCGATTGGACGTTCGGCACGATGTATGCGATCCACCTCGCGCCCGCGGGATCGACCTACGAGGGCGTGAAGGAGGAGTTTCTCTCGCGCACGCCGCTGCCGCTCACCGACATGGTGGTGGGCAAGGATGGTGCCATCTACTTCGCCGTGGGCGGCCGCGGCGGCCAGAGCGAGCTCTATCGCGTGCGCTACGTGGGCGGCGAATCCACCGCGGCCGTCGATGCCCGCGCCGCGACGGGCGGCGCTGAGCGGAAGCTGCGGCGTGATCTCGAGGCCCTGCATCGGCGGGCGGAAGACCCGGCCGCCGCGGTCGCGCAGGCCCTGCCCCATCTCGCCAGCCCCGACCGCTTCATCCGCTATGCGGCCCGCGTGACCCTCGAGCATCAGCCGATCGAGCTCTGGCAAGACAAGGCCCTCGCCACGAAGGAGCCGCACGGCACGATCGCGGCCGCGATCGGCGTGGCCCATCAGGCGGAGCCGACGGCCCAGCCGGCCGTGCTCGCCGCGCTCGATCGGATCGCTCCCGGCTCGCTCGACGTCGCCGGCCGGATCGATCTCGTGCGGGCGTATGAACTCGCGCTCGTGCGGCTGGGGGCGCCGTCGGCCGAGACGAAGGCGCGGATCGCCGCGAAGTTCGGGCCGCTCTTCCCCTCCGGCGCCTTCGAGCTCGACCGCCAGCTCTCGAACCTGCTCGTGGCGGTGCGGGCCCCCGGAATCGTGGCGAAACTGGTGGGCTTGCTCGCGGCGCCGACCGCCTCGGGCGGAGCCACCAACCTCGCGGCCGACGAAGCCGCGCTCGGGCGGCTCATCGAGAGGAATGGTGGCTACGGTAGCGCGGTGAAGGCGTCGCTCGAGAAGCGGGCCGACCTGCTGCAGATTCACTACGCCTACGCGCTCCGCACCGTGACCGAGAAAGACGCCTGGACGACGGCTGAGCGGACGGCCTACTACGCCTGGTTCGCCCGCGCCCGCGAGTGGGCCGGCGGCAACAGCTTCCGGAAGTTTCTCACGAACATCGAAAACGAAAGCCTGGCGGGGATGACCGAAAACGAGAAACTCGCCCTCGAGACGCTCGGCGTGCGGAAGCCCTACGCGCCGCCCCCGCTGCCAAAGCCCGAGGGACCGGGCCGCCCGTGGACGCTCGACGAGTTGCTGGCGTTGGCCGACAAGTCGCTGGCGAGCGGCCGCGACTTCGAGCACGGCAGTCGCACGTTCGCCGCGGCCCGGTGCGTGGTCTGCCACCGGTTCGGCGAAGACGGCGGCGCCACCGGCCCCGATCTCACGCAGGCGGGCGGCCGGTTTCAGGTGAAGGATCTGCTCGAGGCGATCGTGCATCCGAGCAAGGTGGTGAGCGATCAATACAAGGCGAGCATCGTGCAGACGGTGGACGGCAAGGTGCACATCGGACGGATCGTCGCGGAGACGCCCGACCAGATCACGATCGTGACCGACCCCGAAGACGCGACGAAGTTCGTGCAGGTGCCGCGGACCGACGTCGAGGAGGTCACGGCGTCCACCGAGTCGCTCATGCCCAGGGGCCTGCTCGACCAGTTGAATGAATCCGAGGTGCTCGACCTCCTGGCCTACACGCTCTCGCGCGGCAACAAGAACGGCCCGCGGTTCAAGAAAAACTGAAATTGCCATGATCCTCGACTCGCTCCCCCTCTGGCGGCGCTACGCCGCGCTCAATCCCCGGCTGGCCCGCGGCTTCGCCTTCCTCGAGCAGCTTTCGGCCGACGTGGCCGTCGGCCGCCACGAGATCGACGGCGACGCGGTCTACGCGCTCGTGCAGCGGTATCACACGCGTCCCGTCGAGCAGATGCAGCTCGAGGCGCACCGCCGCTACATCGACATCCAATATCTCGCGAGCGGCCGCGAGGTGATCCACTGGGCGGCGCTGGCGGGCCTCGCCCATGCCACGAAGCCGTATGACGCCGTGACCGACGCGGCGCTCTACGCCACCACGCCCGACATGACGCCGGTGCAGCTGCAGGCTGGGCAGTTCGCGATCCTCTTTCCAGACGATGCGCACGCCCCCTGCTGCGCCTGGGGCGATCCCGCCGAGGTGCTCAAGGTGGTGGTGAAGGTCGAGGTCTGAAGTCGTGACCGAGGAGACGACGACGAGGATCCTGATGGCCTTTGCGATCGCCGTGGCGAGCTGCAGCATCGCTGGCGATGCCGGCGCCGCGGACGGCTATCCGGCCTTCGATCCGCAGCAATCGCCGCCGCCGAAGCAGCCGCCGGCCGGCGCGATCCTGCTCTTCGGTGACGGCAGTGAGCCGCCGCGGTTTACGAGCATGCATGGGGGGCCGATCGACTGGAAGGTGGAGAATGGCGCGCTCGTGGTCACGACGGCGGGCGAACGCGCGAACCACCTCGTCTCCACCGTGATGTTTCGGGATGCCGACATCCACGCCGAGTTCATGGTGTTGCCGGAGGCCAAGGGCAATAGCGGCCTTTATCTCCACGGCCACTACGAGATGCAGATCTACGATTCATTCGGCGTCGAGCCGCCCACCGAACAAGACGAGGGCGGGCTCTATCGGTTTGCCAAGCCGCTCGTGAATGCATCGCGGCCCGCGGGCGAGTGGCAGGTGTATGACATCCGCTTTATCGCCCCGCGCCGCGACGCCTCCGGCCGGATCACGAAGCCCGGGAGCGTGACGGCATGGCTTAATGGCAAGCTCGTGCAGAACGGCCTCGCGTTCGACGAGCCGCGTTCTCCCTACACGCCCTACCGGCATGGCGCGACCGAGTTTCTCAAGGGCATCGAGAAGCAACTGCTCGCCACGGGCCGCGGCCCGCTCTTCCTGCAGGACCACGACAGCCCGACCCGCTTCCGTAATGTCTGGGTGAAGCCGCTCGACGACCCGCCGCACAAGTGAGCAGGTCGCCCCAGGGCGTGAGGAGGACGTGCGCCTCGATCACACCCGCGGGATTTCGAACCCGGCGCGGGGCTTTCGCGCGGCGAACGATGCCGCCTGGTCGTCGCCCACGATCTTCTCGGCCGCCGGATCCCACTTGATCGTGCGTCCGAGCCGGGCCGCGATCGCCGCGAGGTGGCAGGTGTTCATCGCGATGATGTGGCTGTAGACGTCCGACACCGGCAGGCCGCCCTCGCGGATGCAGCGGTAGAAATTCTGCTTGTGGCTCTCGAACGGCTTGCCCTTGTAGAGCGTCTTGAGGTCGTCGTCGCCAAACTTGTCTTTGTCCCAGCCCTCCTCGATCGGCGTGCCGGTGATCTTCTGGCGGTTCACGAACATCCGCCCCTTCGTGCCCTCGAAGAGAATGCCGTTGTCGCCGCGGCTGGTGACGATCAGTTCCACGCCGCTGGGAAACTTGCAGGGCACGGAGAAGTCGTAGGCCGTGTTGTATTCGTCGTCGACAAGCGGATAGCCGTCCTTGTACGGCACCGGATGGCGGGCATCGACGCCGTTGATCTCGATCGGCCCCTTCCCCTTCGTGTCTTCCTTGAGCGCCCACTGCGCGATGTCGACGTGGTGCGCGCCCCAGTCGGTGAACTTGCCGCCCGAATACTCGTACCACCAGCGGAATTCATAGTGGCAGCGGCGGTTGCGGAAGGGCACCGCCGGCGCCTGACCCAGCCACATGTCCCAGTTCAGACCGCCGGGCGGATTCTCGATCGGGAACGGCCCGCCGATCGGGCTGCCGTTGATGCCGGCCGTGACCTTCTTGATCTCGCCGAGCAGGCCCTTGTGAACCATGTTGACGGCGCGGCAGAACTGGTCCTTCTGCGATCGCTGCTGCGTGCCGATGAAGAACTGGAGCTTGGGAAACTTCTCGGCCGCGGCTCGGGCGAGTTGGTTTTCCTCGAGCGTGAGCGAGAGCGGCTTCTGGCAGAAGACGTGCTTGCCGGCCTGCAGGGCCTCGATCGCGATCTTCACGTGCCAGTGGTCGGTGGTCACGATGCTCACGACGTCGATGTCGGGCCGCTCGAGCACCTTGCGGTAATCGCCGTAGGCATCGGCCTTGCCGTTGCCGATCCGCACGTCGTACTTGGCCCGATCGGCCCGGTCCTTGTCGACATCGCAGACGGCGAGGATGTCGCCGAATTCCGCGTGCCAGATCGAGTCCCACAAGCCCATCGAGCCGATGCCGATGCAGCCGATGCCGGGACGGTCGTTGGCCGCCTGGTTGGCAAACGCGGTCGCCGTCGAGGGGATGTATGGCACCAGGCCGCTCGTGGCGGCGGCGGCACCGATCGTGGTGTGGCCCAGAAACGTCCTGCGGGTCGTGCGGTGGCGGGTCGACATGGTGTGTATTCCGAAAAGGGAAACGAGTTTACGGCAATCTTTCGCGGCATACTGTGACGGCTCGCCGTCCGGAAGAAAAGGCCAAGCCGCTTGTTTCCAGCCGAATATTTTTTTCGTGGGAAATCGTCGCGGAAGCCTAATATGGTTAGAGATTTCGTATTCCCCGGCTTCTATCATCATGACGCTCTCTCGACGCCACCTGCTCCTCTCGACCGCCGCGGCTGCGGCCACGCGGGCGGTTTGCCGGTGATCCGGCTGGCCGGCCCGCGGCCGTTGCAGGCACGTCCCCTGCAGATCGCCCCGGCATCGGCGTGATCGGCTTCCGCTACCAAGGCTCGGTGATCGCGGCCCAGGCGAAGCCGCACGGCCGGATCGACGGCATCGCCGATGTCGATCGGGCCTGCCTCGACCTCGCGATCATCGACAAGAGAGTGACGGGCCAGACGGGCCTCTCGCCCGAGCAGATCTTCGCCGACGTCGCTCTACGACTTCGACAATCGCACGCGGCCCGAGCGGTCGGGCAAGATCGACGCGATCATCAACCACATGGGCAACTTCTTCGACTGCGTCGCGGCCCGGCGGCAGCCGATCGCCGACGTGGAGAGCGGCCACCGCAGCGTGTCGGTCTGCCACCTCGGCAACATCTCCTGCAAGCTTGGCCGGCCCCTGCAATGGGATCCGGCGGCCGAGCGGTTCGTCTCCGATCCCGAGGCCGATGCCCTCCTCTCGCGGCCGCAGCGCAAGGGCTTCGAAGTGAAGGCGTGAGCAATGCCGGTGATCGCCACGCGTCACCCCCCCGGCTTCCGCCGGGGGCTTTTGGGGGGTGGCCCTTCCCCAAAAGCCCCTCGCGGAAGCGAGCGGGGTGACGCGAGCCATCAACATCCGGCCAGTTGCCCAAATGCCCTGCCCTCGATCGCGACAGGGCGGAAATCCGCTCCCGTCCCGAATTTGCCGTAGCAGCAGGCAGACGCCGACGCCCGCGGTCAGCTTGCCTGCAAGGCCTCGACGCTATTGATGTGAACGAGGGAGCAGGTGACGCTCCGGTCGTCGTCGGGGTAATACACGATCACCCGCGTCTTCATGACGAATGCGCACTCCGGATGGCAGATTTCGTGAACCTCGCCATTCGACATTCGGATGACAAACGGCTCGAACGGCTCACGCCGCAGGAAATCCCTGATCGTGTCGGCATTCATGGTGGGCTCCTCACAAGCGGGAATGTGTACGCGTGAACATCATACTCGCTCGGCTTTTGAAGATGCAACCGCCCCGCTCGTGATGGCCAGCGTCACCCCACCGGCTTCCGCCGGGAGCTTCTTGCCAACCGACAAAAAGCCCCGTGGCGGAAGCCCGTCGGAGTCTGCGCGGCCGTTATCTGGGTATGCCCAGGAAACGGCCCTTCATGGAACACATTCATTCCATTGGATCGGCAGGGCCGTCAGCCTCGTAGGTCGCAATAAGCTCGTCGAGCTCACGAATGGCTGGGGGTTCAAGTATCTCGGCGCTCCATCCCGCCCGACGGCCCGCTTCAGGATCAAATCCTGCAAGGGCACGATCGGAACGAATAGTTCCACGCTCGTCGCCCGGCATGACAGCGTCATGTACTTGTCGCGTCGCACCTGCTCGAGCAATGCGACGACCGTCACGGGCTGCGATCCCGAAGGTTACTCGATTTCAAAGCCATGCGCGTTCAAGGCATCGGACAGCCGCTGATAGACGACCGAGGGAACGGCGACAAGGCAGTCGGCGTCCTGCGTCGTGCGGGGCACTCCCCAGAAACTCGTGGCGACGGCGCCACCGATTGCATACGGAACGGCGATCTGTTCGCACACGTCTGCCAGGCGGAGCGCCGCAGGTTTTTCCACCAAGGCGTAGGGCGAGGGTCGAGGAGCCGAGCCGCATCCCGACGGCGACGGCGTTCCGCGGCAGGCTGGCCCGCCAGGATGGCCTCCATCGTGCGATCCAAGCCGATAAAAACCTCCGCGCGCTCCTCCGGCGGAAAATGGTGCCAGCCACCAAATCCGGGTAAGTTCGTAGATTGCGCGTGCGGCCACGTGGGGCCGGGCGGAATACCGCTAACGCTGGCCATCCCAAGGGCCGCGTGTTCTAATTTTGAGCTCCTCGCAACCATTTAGGAGCTCCCATGGCCGCCCTGCCCTCCACGGTTCCGTCGTCGCCGATCTACCGCGGGCCGCTCCCGCACGTGCACACCGTCGAGCGGCTTCCCGTCACCGTCTACGACCAGCCGGGCGAGGCGAGCAAGGCGGTGGCCCGCGAGATCGCCGACCTCGTGCTTTCGCGGGCGGCGGCCGGCAAGAAGACGGTGCTCGGTCTGGCCACGGGCAGCACGCCCGTGGGCGTTTACGACGAGCTCATCCGCCTGCACCGCGAGGAGGGCGTGTCTTTCAAGACTGTCGTGACGTTCAACCTCGACGAATACTGGCCGATGCAGCCCGACGCCCTGCAGAGCTACCACCGCTTCATGCGGGAACACCTCTTCGACCACATCGACATCCCCGCCGACGCGATCCACATCCCGGACGGCACACTACCTCGCGAGAAAGTCGCCGCCGCCTGCGTCCGCTACGAGGAAAAGATCCGCGAGGCCGGCGGCATCGACCTCCAGATCCTCGGCATCGGCCGCACCGGCCACATCGGCTTCAACGAGCCGGGCAGCGCCCTGGAGAGCCGCACGCGGCTCATCACGCTCGACAGCGTGACGCGGTCGGATGCGGCGAGCGACTTCTTCGGTGAATGGAACGTGCCGCGGCAGGCGATCACGATGGGCGTGGGCTCGATCCTCGACGCCCGCAAGGTGGTGCTCCTCGCGTTTGGCGAGCACAAGGCGCCGATCGTCCAGCGGGCCGTCGAGCAGCCACCCTGCAGCCATGTCTCGGCCAGCGCCCTGCAGCAGCACACCGACGCCCGGTTCGTGCTCGACCGCGCGGCCGCGGCGCGGCTCACGCGATTCGAGTCGCCCTGGGTCGTCGGGCCGCTCGACATGATGGGGCTCGAATGGACCGACGCCCTCACCCGCAAGGCCGTGATCTGGCTCGCGCTCAAGCTCCAGAAGCCGATCCTCAAGCTCACCGACGAAGACTACAACGAGCACGGCCTGCAAGACCTGCTCTCCAACCGCGGCCGGGCCTACGATCTCAACATCGAGGTCTTCCGCGCGATGCAAGACACGATCACCGGCTGGCCGGGCGGCAAGCCGGGCAGCGTGCGCCGGGTGCGGAGCCTCAAGCCCGCCGACGGCAAGGGCCGCGATGAGGAATTCCCCAAGCGGATCGTCGTCTTCAGCCCTCATCCCGACGACGACGTCATCAGCATGGGCGGCACGTTCATCCGCCTCTGCGAGCAGGGGCACGAGGTGCACGTGGCCTACCAGACGAGCGGCAACATCGCCGTCTGGGACGAATCGGCCGACCGCCACGTCGATTTCGTGGAGGAATTCTGCCGCGTGTTCGGCGTGGGCACGAAGACGAGCGAGATCGCGGAGAAGATCCGCACCTTCCTCAAGACGAAGCACGCCGGGGCGGTCGATCTGCCCGAATTGCAGGCCGTGAAGGGGCTCATCCGCCGCACCGAGGCCCGCGCCGGCGCCCGCTACTCGGGCGTGAAGCCGGAACACATCCACTTCCTCGACCTCCCCTTCTACGAGACGGGCCGCGTGCGCAAGAAGCCGATCGGCCCCGAAGACATCGCGATTACGCTCGAGCTCCTCGACCGCGTGAAGCCGCATCAGATCTATGCGGCCGGCGATCTCTCCGATCCCCACGGCACCCACCGTGTGTGCCTCGCCTCCGTGATCGAGGCGATCAAGGTGGCCGCCGACCGCGACTGGGCGAAGCACTGCGAGCTTTGGCTCTATCGCGGCGCCTGGCAGGAATGGGAGCCCCACGAGATCGAGATGGCGGTGCCCCTCTCGCCGGAGGAGGTGGAGCGGAAGCGGATGGCCATCTTCAAGCACGAGAGCCAGAAGGACCGGGCCCTCTTCCCCGGCCCCACCGATCCCCGTGAGTTCTGGCAGCGGGCCGAAGATCGCAACCGCGACACCGCCCGGCTCTACGACAAGCTCGGGCTGCCCGAATACGAGGCCATCGAAGGCTTCGTGCTGCACAAGACCTGAAACGCGGACGAGACGCCCGCGCCGTTTGCGAAATTCGCAAGGAGACGATGCCGATGAGCGACAAAGCGCCGACGATGCGCCTCTGGATCATGATGGTGCTCGAGTTTGCGATCTGGGGCGCCTGGCTGCCCCTGATCTGGGGCTACATGGGCGCTGCGGTCGCCGATGGCGGCCTCGGGTTCACCGGATCGCAGATTGCCTGGGTGGGCAGCGCGTTTGCGATCGCCTCGATCGTGGGCATCTTCTTCTCGAGCCAGTTCGCCGACCGCACGTTCGCCGCCGAGAAGTTCATGGCGGCCAGCCACCTGATCGGCGGCCTCGCGATCCTCGGCATGTATTGGGCGAAGGATTTCCCGACGTTCTTCGGGCTGATGCTCGTCCACTCGCTGCTCTACGTGCCCACGATCTCGGTCTCCAATTCGATCGCCTTCACCCACATGAAAAACGCCGAGAAGGAGTTTGGACTGGTGCGCATGGGCGGCACGATTGGCTGGATTCTCGCGGCGTGGCCGCTGTTCTTCCTGCTGGAGGGGAAGACGGGCGTCGCAGCGACGACGGCGAAGGCCAACATCTTCCTCGTCGCCGGCATCACGTCTCTGCTGCTGGCCGCCTACAGCCTCACGCTTCCGCACACGCCGCCGAAGCGGGCCGCCGCCGGTGACGGGGGCCTCGCCTGGCTGAAGGCCACCAAATATCTGGCGCAGCCTTTTCTACTCGTGCTCTTCGTCGTGACGTTCATCGACTCGGTGATCCACAACGGCTATTTCCTGCTCGCCGGCAATTTTCTCGGTGACAAGAATGCCGCCGCCCTCGCCGAAAAGTGGATCATGCCGGTGATGAGCGTGGGACAGGTGGCGGAGATCCTCACGATGTCGGTGCTCGGCTTCGTGCTGGCCCGGCTGGGCTGGAAGACCACGATGATCCTCGGCATCCTCGGCCACGCGGCCCGCTTTGCGGTCTTCGCGTTCATGCCGCAAAACCAGCCCATGATCATCGCCGTGCAGGTGCTCCACGGCATCTGCTACGCGTTTTTCTTCGCCACGCTCTACATCTTCATCGACGCGGCCTTTCCCAAGGACGTGCGATCGAGCGCCCAGAGCCTCTTCAATCTGCTCGTCCTCGGCCTCGGCGACCTCGCGGCCAAGTGGCTCTTCATCCCGCTGCAGGGCCAACTGACCGTCGACGGCGTCACCGACTACCGCCAGCTCTTCCTCTGGCCCGCGGGGCTGGCCCTGGCGGCGGCCGCACTGCTCTTCGTCTTCTTCTGGCCGCCGGCCTCGCTGGCGACCGCGTCGGAAACCACCGACGACCTCGAAACCGAGCCGCAGATCGCCACCTAGGATCAGCACCATGCCAAACCCCGTCAGGATTCTCGTCGTCGGCTGCGGCCACATGGGCACCTCGCACGCCAAGGCCTACCACGCTCTGTCGGGCTTCGAGATCGTGGGCGTGGTCTCCCGCGGCGAGGCGTCGCGCCGCGCCCTGCTCGACGCCGTCGGTGCTAACTCCCCCGGCTTTGCCGGCTATCCCGAGTTTGCCGACTTCGAAACGGCGCTCGCGGCCACCCGCCCCGACGCCGTCTCGATCAACACCTACCCCGACACGCACGCCGACTACGCGAAGCGGGCCTTCGCCGCCGGCTGCCACGTCTTCCTCGAGAAGCCCGTCGCCACCACGGTGGCCGACGCCGAGGAGGTGGTGGCCGCCGCCCGCCGCGCCGGCAAAAAGCTCGTGATCGGCTACATCCTCCGCGTGCACCCCACCTGGGCGAAGTTCATCGAGACGGCACAGACGCTCGGCAAGCCGCTCGTGATGCGGATGAACTTGAACCAGCAATCCTGCGGCGACCAGTGGAAGACCCACAAGCAGCTGATGAGCTCGATGTCGCCGATCGTCGATTGCGGCGTGCATTACGTCGACGTCATGTGCCTGATGACGCGGTCGCGACCGGTGCGGGTCAGCGCGATCGGGGCCCGGCTCACCGACGAGCTGCCCGCCGGCATGTACAACTATGGCCAGCTGCAGGTGACGTTTGCCGACGGCTCCGTCGGCTGGTACGAGGCTGGCTGGGGGCCGATGATGAGCAACGTCGCCTACTTCGTGAAGGACGTCGTCGGCCCGAAGGGCTGCGTGAGCATCGCGGGGGTGAAGGAGGGCGAGACGGCCAGCGACGACGTGGAAGGCCACACCAAGGCCTCGCTCCTCCGGCTGCACCACGGCGGCCTGAAGCCCGACGGTTCGTTCGCCAAGCCGGATGAATACATCGACTGCGCCGGCGAGCCCGACCACGACGGCCTCTGCCTGCTCGAGCAGAAGCTCTTCCTCGACGCGATTCAAAACGACCGCGACCTCTCCGACCACATGGCCGACGCCGTCAACAGCCTGCGGATCGTGCTGGCGGCCGACGAGTCTTTCCGCACCGGCAAGACGGTCGAGCTGCCGGCGTAGCCGAAGCCCTCTGGGAGAATCACACCTTGCTCCGCCGCACCAAGACGAACCTGGCCCTCGGTTGCCTGCTGGCCTTCGCTTCCACCGCCGCGTGGGCCGCGGAGCCGCCGACCGGGTTCACATCCCTCTTCAACGGCCGCGATCTCTCCGGCTGGCAGGGCGCGACGGCCGGCTACGAGGCGGTGAACGGCGAGCTGCGGAGCAAGCCCGGCGTCGGGGGCAACCTGCTTACGGTCGGCGAATATGGCGACTTCGTGCTGCGGTTCGAATTTCGGCTCACACCCGGGGCCAATAACGGCCTCGCGATCCGAATGCCTCCCACAGGCAAGGCCGCGTTTGACGGCATGGAGCTCCAGATCCTCGACGACGGCCACGAGAAATACAAAGGCATCGAACCCTGGCAGGCCCACGGTTCGATCTACGGCGTGGTGGCCGCGGAGCGGGGCAAGTGCCTCAAGCCGGCCGGCGAGTGGAATACCGAAGAGGTCACCGTGCAGGGCACGCGGGTGAAGGTGGTGGTGAACGGCAGGACGATCGTCGACGCCGACACGGCGCCCTTCCGCGACGGCCGGCCCACGCTCGACGGCAATCCCCACCCGGGCCTCGCCCGCACGAAGGGCCACATCGGATTCGCGGGCCACGACGACGAAGTCCACTTCCGCAACATCTGCCTCAAGCCCCTGTAGGACAGGCTTCAGCCTGTCAGGCGGATCCCGCCTCCGCTCACTCGACAGGCCCGCGCGGGATCGGCGGCGGTGCGGGCGGCTTGACCTGGCCCCGCCACGGCACGGCCGAACGCTGCTTTCGGCCCGTCGGCTTGGCAAACATGACCATGAGCCCGGCGAGGATCACCAGAGCGACCATGAGCCAGATGCGGGAGGTCATCGATCACTCGTCGTACGGGGTTTCGTGGTCGCCGCAGGGCAGTTCGTGGTAGTCGTCCGACACGTTGTCGAACCACGGCGCAAGATCGGGTAGAGCCATGGCGGCCAAGTCTACCCGCTTTCAGTCTGCCACTGCCTCCCCACCTGCCCGCGTGCTCCAGGCGACGTGCAGCCCCGCGTCGATCGATTCATCGACCACCCGCACGGATCCGTCGCAGATCAGGAATTGCGCAAAGCCCGGATGCGAGGAGGAGACGTCGCGGTCGTCGCTCTGCGCATGATTCGGCAGATGGCCCGACTGAAACAACACCATGTGGCCGTGGTCGTCGGTCGGATCGTCGATGTCGCGAACGGCCCCGGCCCAGATGGTTTCATACTGGAAGTGATTGCCGTGCACGGCCGCCTGGCGGAATGGCCCATTCTGCCGCTCGCCGAGCATGTAGGTCTTTGAGAGCCCGTCCGTGATCTCTTTCAGCCGGGTGCGGCTGTTGCGGCTGAACACTCCCTCGCGCTTCTCCTGCGTTTCGTCCAGGTCTGGCGGGCCGAAATTGCCGACGTAGCAGGCCATCGCATACCGCTCGTCGCCCATGGCCACGAACCCGTTCGCCGAAACCGCGTCTGCCGGACAGAGGAAGACCGGCAGGTGCTGCTCCCGCGGCTCGAGATTCGCAGGATCGTGGATAGGGAGATCGAACCGCACTGCCTTGTAGACCGCATCCTCTTCGATGAACGGCAGCAGGAACGCGCCCCATGAAAACCCGGAGGCGTTGCCCTGCGGGTGCGGCACGAACCGATAGCCGGTGGGCAACTGCCTGCGGCCGGTTTCATAGCTATGCATCGCCAGACCGAACTGCCGCAGGTTGTTTCGGCAGGCGGCCGTCCGCGCCGATTCCCGCGCCGTCTGGACCGCCGGCATGAGCAGGCCGATCAATATCGCGATGATGGCGACGACGACGAGCAGCTCCACCAAGCTAAACGCCCGCCGCGATGCGGGCCGCGAGACCGTCATCTTCATCCGCATGGCTCCCGGCGTCGCGCCGGCCTGGACATGGCCGGGATCGCCAAATCGTATGGGCCATGCCCCCCAACACTGAGCAGCCCGCGCCGGCGCCGCCCGCTTCTGGCAGGACACTGCCGCCGCCCGTCCCCCAAAACCCTCTAGGGGCGATCCTGACGGCCCTTGCAGGGCCTGGGCACCATGGGCACCACGAGCCGCCCCCGGAGCCGCATCGCCCGGATTTCGTCCTTGGCGGCCAGCTGCCGGACGAGCCTGAGCAATTCTTTCTTGGCGACGACCATCGGGGGGGGCCTCTCTTTCGCGTCTGGGCGGTCACCCCTACTACGCATCCGCCGCGAAAAGGTTCATGCTATTTGCCATTCTTCGGAAAACGACGGGAACTCATGAGTCAGAGCCGGCCCGAGGCCAGTTCGTCCGCGTCGTCCGTGACGGTGTCAGCGGAGTCGCATGTCGCTGTGTGGTCAGTCGCCGTTGCTGACCTACGGCCCACCTTCCACTTCTTCGTGGACGCGCCCCCGCCCCACGTCCTCCACTGCCGAAAACCCCTCCACCGTGAACCAGCGGGTGAAGAGGCTGAAGTCGCCGGTATCGGGCCAGGCCTTCTCGTCCGACTGCCAGGTCTTGAGTTCTCGTCGAAAGATCTCTTCGAAGAGGTCCTCGACCACCTCGTCGATTTCCTCCGGATAGTGACAAGCCGGGATCAAGTAGACGACTCTCTCGGCGATCTTCTTGCGATCCTGGATAGCGTCGTCTTTGACGCCGCTCGTTTTGAGCCAGCCGTAAAACGCCGGCTCGTGTCCGATCACCACGGCACTGCGATTGAGCATGGTTTCCGCCAGTCTGCTTAGCCTGGCGTACTGCCCACGTTCCCATCTGCCGCGTCTCAGCGCGGCGAGACCTCACCCAGAACGCTACGGAGCTCGATCCGGAAAGGAAACTCCTCACGCCCCATGAGTGGCATGGCGTGCTCGACACCTCCACCGCTTCGGCCCGGAGCTCAACCGCCACGCCCATCTGCACGCCTGCGTCACCGACGGCGTTCCTGCCCGCACGGCCGCTCACGGCCGACTTAAGCCAGATCGAGCGGCGCGTCGGCGTCGCCGAAGCGGCCCACCGCCACGCCCATCCGCTGCATGAGCGCCAGATGGAGCCGGCAGAGCCGGCGGTCCTCACGGCCGCGGAGGTCGTGCACCCGTCCACCCTGGATCGTGCCCCCGCCCCCGCCGGCCAGCACGATCGGCAGTTCCTTCGAGTCGTGGGAATTGCCATCCATCAGGCTCGAGCAGAAGAGCACCATCGAGTTGTCGAGCAGCGTTCGCTCCCCCTCGCTCGTCGCATCCATCTTTTCGAGCAGCCGGGCGAGGAGCGCCACGTGATACTCGTTCACCCGCTGATACTGGTCGAGCCGATCCGCGTTGTTGGCATGGTGGCTGAGTTCGTGCTGGCCGCCGTGAATGCCGCCGAGGAAGCCGAAGTTCATATTGGAAAGATCGTTGTTGAGCATCAGCGTGGCCACCCGCGTGCGATCCATCTGGAAGGCCAAAAGGAGGATGTCGCACATCAGCTCGAGGTGCTCGCGGGGCTCCGTCGGGATGCCCGGGCCGGGACGATCGAGCGTGGGCTCCGTGACGGTCGGCCGCCAGCCGTGGCCGCCGGTCTCCCGCCGGCTCTCCTCCGCCGACCGCTCGATCCGCCGCTCAAGTTCGCGGACGCTCGTGAAATATTCGTCGAGCTTCGCGCGGTCGCGGCCGCCGAGCCGCCCGCGGAGCGACGCCGCCTCGGCCGCGACGAGGTCGAGCACGCTCGCGTCGGCCCGCCGGCGGCTGCCGTCGTCGAAGAGTTGGTCGAAGGCCTGCCGGGGCACGATCTCCTTGGGAGCCGGTGTGGTCGGGCTGCTCCATGAGACGTAGGCGGAGTAGATCGACGTATAGCCCGAATCGGTGCCATAGCCGGGCGGCTCGGTGCCCAGCACGATGCTCGGCAGCGGCGTCGCCTTACCCACTGCCCCGGCCATGAGCTGATCCACCGAAGTGCCCACCTCCACGTCGGTCGTGGTTCGCTTGACCTTGAGCCCGGAGAGGACGTTCATCTTCGGGAAGTGGCCGTTGTCATCGGTCGTGTTCGGATTCCAGAGGCCGTGAAAGACGTTCACCTTCGCGGCGTGCGGCGACAACGGCGAGAGCGACTTTGCGAACTCAATCCCTGCGGAGCCCATCGTCGCACCCCAGTGATGCTTGTTGACGCCGTTGCCCATGAAGAGCGCGGCGAACCGCACCGGCGGGCTGGCGGCCTCGGCGGCCGGAGCGAGCGACTCGAGCCAGGGAAGCCCCAAGGCCACGCCGGCTCCGTGGAGAAACTTACGGCGGGAGAGCATCGGCAACTGGCGGGCGGGGACGGTCATCGGCCGGCCTCCTGCGTGGGTGGATGCGACACCTTCGATACTTCATCGGCCGACTCGCCGCGGCGGTTGAGAAACTGCCTGCTCTGGACGATGCCCAGCACCGCCTCCGAGATCCCGGCGTCCTCCTCCAGAAGCCGGTCGCCGAGGCTCTCGACAAGCGGCAGGTCAGTGGGCAGGATGGCGCGGCCCAGCGCGTAGCCGAGCAGCTTGCGGCAGAATTGCAGCATCACGATGTCGCGGCGGTCGGCGAGAAAGCCTCGCAGCCCCTCCAGGCCCGTGAACTTCGTCCCGTCGACGAACTCGGCTGAAAGATCGAGCGGGGCGGAGGCGTCGTCGCGGTCGCGGCGGCGGCCGAGCACGTCGAAGCCCTCGAGCGCGAAACCGAGCGGGTCGATCCGATCGTGGCAGGCGGCGCAGGCAGCTGCCGCCCGGTGGATCTTGAGCCGGTCGCGAATGCCGGCCCCCGCGGCGGCCGATTCCTCGAGCGGCGGCACGTCGGCCGGCGGTGGGGGCGTCGGGGTGCCGAGCACCGCGTTGAGCACCCAGTTGCCCCGGAGCACCGGGCTCGTGCGCTGCGGATACGAGGTGCTCGCGAGGATCGCGGCCATGCCCAGGAGGCCGCCGCGGCCGTGTTCGGCCACCTCGACGCGGCGAAGCTCGGTCCCGGTCACGCCCGGAACGGAATAATGAGCGGCAAGTCGCTCGTTCAGAAAAGTGTGGCCCGCGCCGAAAAGATCGCGCAGCGGCCGGTCGTGCCGGATCATGTCGGCCAGGAAGGCCGTCGCCTCGGCCTCCATGTCGGCCTGGAGCTCGGGAGTGAATTCGGGAAAGACCTGCCGGTCCACCGGCGCCCGCTGCGCGAACCCGCGGAACCGCAGCCACCGGGCGGCGAACTCGCGGGCGAGCGCCTCCGACTTCGGATCGGCGAGCATCCGCCGCACCTCGGCGGCCAGCCGCTCCGGTTTGGCGAGGCTGCCATCGGCCGCGGCCTGCCGCAATCGCTCGTCGGGCAGCGACGACCACAGAAAATAGCTCAGCCGCGCGGCGAGTTCCCAGCCGCTCACCGGCTGCTCCGCGTCGTGCTGCTCCTCGATGCGAAACAGGAACCGCGGCGCCGCGAGCACCGCGACGATCGCCTCGCGGGCGGCCTGCTCGCGGAGCCCACCGGCGGCGGTCTCGTCGCCGGCGGCCACCGTGGCCCGGTAGATGCCGTGGAGCCGCTCCCGCTCCCCGGCCGCGAGCCGGCCTCGCCAGGCCCGCTCGGCGAACGCGTCGACGTGGGCGAGAACCCTTGCATCCCATTCGGACGCCTGAACCGAGGAAAGCGTCAGGCCGCGGGCGAACTGCCAGTCGCTGCGGAGCGCCGCATGCATGGCCCGATCACGGTCGCTCGAGAGACCGAGCAGCTGCTCGTCGGAAAGCCAGTAGACACGCGGTGTCGTCGGAGGTGTGCGGAAGTTTTCCGCGATCCCGGAGAGCCGCAGGCTGAAGGTTTCAGGAAACACCTTCTTCATGAATTCGAATTCACGCATCAGGTTCTTGTGCGCGTCGGTGCCCCGCTTCCACACCGTGACCGCGCCGGCGAGAACACCGGCAGGATTGGGCGGCTCGTCGACGGTCGCCAGCCACTGGGCGCTGGATCGGTCTGCGGCCGGGTCGTCGACGTCGAGCCGGCCTCTGGCTTTGAACTTCGTCGCCTCCCGGGGCAGCGGCAGCGTGAAGACGGCCGGCGCCGCGACGACGATCTCCGCGGTCTCGGCCGACCGGCCCGCCGGGTGCTTGCCAAACCGGCCGATCGCGGCGACGACCGTGTCGCACTCGTGCTGAAGCTCAGCCCCCTCCCGCCGCAATTCGTCTCCCGCTTCTTCGCCGGCCGCCGACTGCTCCAGTTCCGCGAGCCGGGCCTCGATGGCCCGCCGGCGCTCCTCGAGCCAGTCACGATATGGCTTCCACATACCGCCGATTTGAATCTGGAGGTCGCCGAACCGGACGGTGTCACCGGCGGCGCCGTCGGCGGCATCGCCCGCGACGAGGTGCACCCGATCGGCCCCGTCGGTGGTGGCTGCCACGGGATAATCGTTTCGCAGACTGTCGGCATCCTGCTGCTTCCGCTGCGGCGAACCCCAGTTCTTCAGATCGGGATCCCCCACGTACCACGACCGCCGCTCGGACTGGATCGCCTGCAGGCCTCTCGTCACGATCTCGGGCACATGATCTGGCGCCGCAGGATCGGGCGGCGGCAGCCGCAGCCAGGCAAGTCGGGTCAGGTCGAGGTAGCGGGAGACTGGCTCATCGGCCTGCAGAACTGCCCACCAGTTGGCGAGGTAGTGCCTTGCCAACCCAGCCTTGTCGGCCAGTTCATCCAGTGAATCGGCGCCTGTCAGGCCGCGGTGCGCGTGCTTCCAGCAGGCCAGCATGTAGTCGGCCTCACGAAGATCGGCTCCGTCGGTCGGCACGTGCGGTGTGGCCGCCTTCTGGTACCAAAAGTAGAGCGCCTGCCCGGCCTGATCCCGCAGCAACTCCGGACCACGACCACCCACCCACTCCCGCTTGAATGAGATCCCCGTGCCGGGAAAGATCGAGGCGTGATCGGCGATGCGGCGGGCGGCGTCCAAGTAGCGGTCGAACTGGGCGGGGTTTACGAAGAGCACGTCGCCGGTGTTGGCGAAGCCCTCGCCGCCCCCCCCATCGGGCTCGAACTCGTGGGCGAGGCCGTAGTCGACGCCGGTGAGGTCGCGGACGGTTGCGTCGTACTCAGCGTTGGTGAGCCGCCGCAGCGTCACGTTCCCGGGATCGCCCGCATTGGCCTCGATCGTCGCCCGCAGGCCTGGAACCAGCCACGCGAGGATCGCCTCGCGATCGGCGGCGGCAAGTTCGCCGGCCTCCCGCGGCGGCATCCGGCCCGATTCAATCTGCTCGCGGACGGCCTGCCACGAGCGAAAGTCGCGGGTCAGGTCGGGGTTGGCGACGAGCCGGTCCAAGGACACGGCCGCCTGTGGCTGGTCGCCTGAGTGGCAGTCGAGGCAGTTGGCCGCGACGATCTCCAACGGCCCTGCGGAATCGGCCGCAAAGCCGCCGGCGGCGGCAAGCCATGCCAGACCCAGGGCCACGGTGGTGGGGAGCGAGGGAAGCATCGGTCGGGTGGGCGGGCGGCGAGAACGGACCGAGCGGAATGCGGCGCTTCCCCAAAGTATAGACACTGTCCGGAGCGGCTAAAACCCGTGAATTCCGGCCGTTTCCCTCAACGGCACGAAGCCATCTCACCACTTGGCGCGGCTGGCCACCGGACCGATCCACGCTTGAGTCCCATAGGCTCCGCCGTGACCGAAGGTTACTGGTTGCAGCTCGATCTCAGCGGACGGGCTCGCACACGCCCCGCCTCCACGACACAGAACGCTCCGACGAAGCCGATGTCATCGGCGGAAGCCATGAGGAGCATGACTCGTTCGAGAAATGACTTGGGCGAAACCTGCGGGAGACGGAAGAGCACAATCCCGCAGGTGGCCGGCAACCCCCAATGAAAGGCGAGTTCGCCAAAATCCTTGTCACAGGTAAGAACGATTCGTGATTCTCTCTGCGCCGCCGCGAGGAGGGACGTATCAGACTGCCCCGGCATACTCGTCCTTGCCCACAAGACATCATGGCCTGTTTCACGCAGCCAAGACACGGCGATGCCCGGAAAATCTTCGTCTGCCAGAAACAGCATCCGTGACTTTCCTCAGGCCGGCGAACCCAGGGCGATGACACGCTCAGACTTGAGCACATCACTGGCGTAATAGAGGCACGCCGAGATGTCTTCGTGGGTGATGCCGGGATAGTTCTCGATGATCTGCTGCTCGGACCAGCCCGATGCCATCAGCTCGACAAGTTTTTCAACCGCCAGCCTCGTGCCCTTCACAACCGGCTTGCCACCGAGCACGCCGGGGTCGAATCGGATGCGGTCCTGCCAGTTCATCTCAATGGCTCCTTTCGCGCACAAAAGGCTGAACATACGGATGGGGTGGGATTCGAACCCACGAGCGACTTTCGCCGCTGCCGGTTTTCAAGACCGGTGCATTCAACCGCTCTGCCACCCATCCTTTCGCTCGATAAGTCTAGCGTGAGATTGGCGATCGATGAAAAGTAGGACAGGCTTCAGCCTGTCAAGTGACAGGCTGAAGCCTGTCCTACTTAGGCAGCGAGCATGCCGATCGCGGCGGCGGCGAGCACGACGACTGGCGTGGATGCCCGCCCCAGCGCCAGCACGATGCCGCACGCGGCCGCCACCAGGATCGGCACGATCTCCGGGCTGCCCTGGGGGAAAAACGCGCCGGCCGCAAGCCGCAGACCCAAGAGCACGATCGCAGCCACCACCGCCGCCCCGATCGCCGCCATCGCCCGGCCGAGACGCGAGCCAGCGCGGATTTTTCGCACGAGCGGCGCCAACGCCAGCACCATGCCAAACGACGGGATGAACGCGAAAAGCGTCGCGATCGCCGCGCCTTCGAGGCCGGCCACGGCCGCGCCTGCCACGCTCGTCTTCCAGCCGGCCAGAAACCCGATGAACGTGACCACGAGAATCAGCGGCCCCGGCGTGGCCTCCCCCATCGCGAGCGCATCGTATCGCTCCGCCGGCTCGAGCCAGCCGCGGGCCACCGATTCATCGAGCGCCCACGGCACCACGGCATACGCGCCGCCGAGCGAGAGCAGCGTCGTCTCCGTGAAGAGCGTCGCGATTGCCGGCCCCGCCCCGCCAGCCAGATCGAGCCACCGCACGACCGCATAGCAGGCGATCCACACGAGCGACGCCACGGCGGCGACCGCCAGCGGCCAACGGATCGAAGCCGCGCGCGATGCACCCGATCTCGAAGGCACGCGAGCCTCTCCCCCCTGCTCCGCCACGGGCGGCTTACCGTGGGCCGACGCCGCAAGGTCGAGCGGCACAAGCCAGCCGACGACCCCCGCGATGGCGACGACGAGCGGAAACGGCACGCCGGCGGCAAGCGCCGCGAACGCCGCCACCGCGATCGTGGCCGCAGCAGCCGACCGGATCGACTTGCGGCCGATCCGCCAGGCAGCCAGCGCCACGAGGGCCACCACCGCCGGCCGTGTTCCCGCGAATGCCGCCGCGATGAGCGGGACCGACTCGCCCGCCGCATGCAGCCAAGCCAACGCCGTCACGAGCAGCGCCCCGGGCAGCACGAAGAGCGTGCCGGCGAGAAGACCGCCCGCGAGCCCTTGCAGCCGCCACCCCGCGTAGGTCGCCAGCTGCTGGGCCTCCGGGCCGGGCAGGAGCATGCAGAGCCGCATCGCCGCGAGAAACTCCTCCTCGTCGAGCCATTTTTTTCGCTCGACCACCTCGCGGTGAAGGATCGCCATCTGTCCGGCCGGCCCGCCGAAACCCGTCGCGCCGATCAGGAGCCAGGTGCGCCAGGCGCCGGAGTGATCGCAGACTCGATCGGCTGCCTCATGCTCCATCGCGACACACCCTTCCACGCCACGGCCCGGCAAGACACGCCCAAGGGCCAAACCACGGGCAGGCTTTGACTGTTTGCGGGCCTTTTTTTACAGTCTGGGCTTTCCCGCACAAACCCGAACACGCTTCAGAGGAACAGATTCATGGGCGGCATCAGCAATCGGATGAAGGAAATCAAGCGGCGCCGGCACCGCAAGAAGAAGGTCGCCAAGTTTCAGACGAAGCTGAAGAAGGCCACCGCCAGCGAGAAGCTCACCATGGCCGACAAGCTGCGCAAGATGACGTCGGGCGCCGAGACGCTGATCGCCAAGATGGGTCTCGCAGAGCGGAAGCGCGGTTAGGACGATCGCTCAAAAACAAAACCGTCCTGGACGAACTCGATCTTCACGTGGCTGCCCTCGGCAAACCGACCTGAGAGCAGTTCCTTCGCCAGCGGGTTTTGCAGCTGCTGCTGGATCACCCGCTTGAGCGGCCTCGCGCCGTAGACCGGGTCGTAACCGAGCCGCGCCACCTCGTCGAGTGCCTTCTCGCTGCATTCCAGCGTGATGCCCGCCTTCTCGGCCTGCCCCACCAGCCGCTTCATCTGGATGTCGACGATCCGGCGGATGTGCTTCTTGTCGAGCGGATGGAAGATGATCGTCTCGTCGATCCGGTTGAGGAACTCCGGCAGAAACCGGGCCGCGAGCGCCTCCTTCACCGCGTCGCGGATCTCCTGCTCGCTGCCCCCCTCCTTCGTGATCTCCTGGATCGCCTGGCTGCCGACGTTGCTCGTCATCACCACGATCGTGTTGGTGAAGTCCACGGTGTGGCCGAGGCTGTCGGTGAGACGGCCGTCGTCGAGCACCTGCAGCAAGACGTTGAAGACGTCGCGGTGGGCCTTCTCCATCTCGTCCAATAACACCACGGAGTAAGGACGCCTGCGCACGGCCTCGGTGAGCAGCCCGCCCTCCTCGTAGCCGACGTAGCCCGGGGGCGCGCCGATCAGCCGCGCGACCGTGTGCTTCTCCATGAACTCGCTCATGTCGATCCGCACCATCGCGTTTTCATCGTCGAAGAGCACCTCGGCGAGCGCCTTGCAGAGCTCCGTCTTGCCGACGCCGGTCGGGCCCAAAAAGATGAACGAGCCGATCGGACGATTCGGGTCTTGAAGCCCGGCGCGGCTGCGGCGAACGGCGTCGCTCACCGCCTCGACCGCCTCCTCCTGCCCCACCACCCGCTGGTGAAGCCGCTCCTCGAGCACGAGCAGCTTGGCCCGCTCGGTCTCCACGAGCCGCGTCACTGGGATGCCGGTCCACGCGCTCACCACCTCCGCGATCTCCTCGGGGCCCACCTCGCGGCGCAAGAGCCGCTTGCCGCCCGCCTTGGCCGCGTCTTTGCCGTCCTTTTCGGAGCCCTCCTGCTCGAGCCGCTGCTGCAGCTGCTTCCGCTTCACGTCCAGCTCGTAGAGCCGCTGATAGATCTCCTCGCCGACGGGCTGGCCGGAGGCCTGGCGATCCTTGATCTGCACGCCGGCCTGGTCGAAGGCGAGCTGCACCTCGTCGAGCTGCTTCCGCAATTCCTGGGCGCTGCCGACGCCGCTCTTCTCCGCCTCCCACTGCTTCCGCAGGTCGGCGAGCTTCCTGCGGAGCTCGGTCGACTCCTCCTCGATCTCGGCGAGCCGCTCCTTCGCGTGCTCCTCCGTCTCCTCGGCGAGCTGCCGGGCCGCGAGCTCGAGCTGCACGAGCCGCCGCTGCACCTCGTCGATCTCGCTCGGCACGCTCTGCAATTCCATCGCGATCCGGCTCGTCGCCTCGTCCATGAGGTCGATCGCCTTGTCAGGGAGGAAGCGGTCGGCGATGTAGCGGTGCGAGAGCTCGGCCGCGGCCACGAGCGCCGAATCCTTGATCTTCACCCCCTTGTGGTGCGCCTCGTAGCGAGGCTTGAGCCCTCGCAGGATCGCGATCGTGTCTTCCACGCTCGGCTCACCGACAAACACCGGCTGAAACCGCCGCTCGAGCGCCGCATCCTTTTCGATGTGCTTGCGGTATTCGTCGAGCGTGGTGGCGCCGATGCACCGCAGTTCGCCGCGGGCGAGCGCCGGCTTCAAGAGGTTCGCCGCGTCGGAGCCCCCCTCGGCCGCCCCGGCGCCGATCACCGTATGAAGCTCGTCGATGAAGAGGATCACGTTGCCGGCGGCCGCCTCCACCTCGCGGAGGATCGCCTTGAGCCGGTCCTCGAATTCGCCGCGATACTTCGTGCCGGCGATGAGCGCGCCCAGGTCGAGCGCCACCACGCGGCGGCCGCGCAGGTTTTCCGGCACGTCCGACTGCACGATCCGCAGGGCCAGGCCCTCGGCGATCGCCGTCTTGCCGACGCCCGGTTCGCCGATGAGCACAGGATTGTTTTTCGTGCGCCGCGAGAGCACCTGGATCACGCGGCGGATCTCGGAATCGCGGCCGATCACCGGATCGAGCTTGCCCTGGCTCGCCCGCTTCACCAGGTCGATGCCGTATTTCTCGAGCGCCTGAAACTTCTCCTCGGGATTCTGGTCGGTCACCCGCGAGCTGCCGCGGACCGCCTGCAGCCCCGCCATCAGCTCCTTCTCACCGACGGCCGCCAGCTGCAGGACGTTCTTCGCCTTCGACGGCACCTTCACGAGCGCCAGGAGGAGATGGTCGGTCGAGACAAACTCGTCCTTCATCGCGTCGGCCTCGACCGTGGCCGTCTCGAAGACCTTGATGAGCTCCTGATCGGGCTGCGGCTGCGCGCCGCCGCTCACCTTCGGCAGGTGGGAAAGCTCCGCCTCCATGATCCGCTCGAGGTGGCCGCGATCGACGCCGATCTTCTCGAAGAGCGGCCGCACGATCCCCTCCCGCTCCGCGACGAGCGCGTGGAGCAGGTGCACCGGGGTCACCTGCGGATTGCCGCGGCTGCCCGCGAGCTCCACCGCCCCCTGCACCGCCTCCTGGGCCTTGATCGTGAACTTGTCGAAACGGAATGGCATGGAACCTCCCCGTAGGACAGGCTTCAGCCTGTCGTGCATCGTGACAGGCTGAAGCCTGGCTTGCTTTGCGACAGGCTGAAGCCTGTCCTACTTGGCCGGCGGCGTCAGCTCTTGACCTCGAACTCGGCGTCGATCGCGTCGTCGGGGCCCTTGCCCGCGCCGGCCGCGGCTTCGGGGGCCGCGCCGCCGCGCTGGGCCGTCGCTTCGTACAAGACCTTCGAGAGCGCATGGGCCGCCTGCTCGAGCGAACTGTGGGCCGACGTGATCGCATCGACGTCCTCCCCCTTCGCCACCTCGCGGGACTTGGCGATCGCCGCCTCGATCGGAGCCTTGTCGGAGGCCGACAGCTTGCCGTCGTTCTCCTTGATGAGCTTCTCCGTCTGGAAGCAGAGCGCCTCCGCCTTGTTGCGAGCCTCGGCCAGCCGCAGCTTCTGCTTGTCGGACTCGGCATTCTGCTCGGCGTCCTTCCGCATCCGCTCGATCTCGGCCTCGTTGAGCCCGCTCGATTGCTCGATCTTGACCGTCTGCTCCTTGTTGCTGCCGAGATCCTTCGCGCTCACCGACAGGATGCCGTTGGCGTCGATGTCAAACTTCACCTCGATCTGCGGCGTGCCGCGCGGCGCCGGCGGAATGCCCTCGAGGTTGAACTGCCCGAGGAGCCGGTTGTCGCGGGCCATCGGCCGCTCGCCTTGGTAGACGCTCACCGTCACGGCCGTCTGGTTGTCGGCCGCGGTGCTGAAGACCTGCTTCCGCTCGGTCGGCACGGTGGTATTCCGCTCGACGAGCTTCGTGAACAGGCCGCCTTCCGTCTCGATGCCCAAGCTCAGCGGAGTCACGTCGAGCAGGAGCACGTCCTGCACGTCGCCGCCGAGAACGCCGCCCTGGATCGCCGCGCCGAGCGCCACGACCTCGTCGGGATTCACGCCCTTGTGGGGCTCCTTGTTGAAGAGCTTCTTGACGAGCTCCTGCACCTTCGGGATGCGGGTCGAACCGCCGACAAGCACCACCTCGTCGATGTCTTTCGGATCGAGCTTGGCGTCTTTGAGCGCCTGCACCACCGGCCCGCGGCACCTCTCGACGAGCTGATCGCACATCTGCTCGAACTGCGCCCGGGTGATCGTCACCTGCAGATGCTTGGGCCCCGACGCATCGGCCGTGATGAACGGCAGGTTGATGTCGGTGCTCTGGGCGCTGGAGAGCTCCTTCTTGGCCTTCTCGCAGGCCTCCTGGAGCCGCTGCAGGGCCATCGTGTCTTTTCGCAGGTCGATCCCCTGCTCCTTCTGGAACTGGTCGGCCACGTAATTGATGAGCGCCTGGTCGAAGTCGTCGCCGCCCAGGTGCGTGTCGCCGTTGGTGCTGATCACGCGGAACACGCCGTCGGCCACCTCGAGGACAGACACGTCGAACGTGCCGCCGCCGAGATCGAACACCACGATCTTCTCCTGGGCCTTCTTCTCGAGGCCATAGGCGAGCGCGGCCGCCGTGGGCTCGTTGATGATTCGCATCACCTCGAGGCCCGCGATCTGGCCGGCATCCTTCGTGGCCTGACGCTGGGCGTCGTTGAAGTAGGCCGGGACGGTGATCACCGCCTTGTTGACCTTGTGGCCGAGATAGGCTTCGGCCGATTCCTTCAGCGACCGCAGCACCTTCGCGGAGACTTCCGGCGGCGTGAAGGTCTGGTCGCCCGCCTTCACCTTGACGTAGTCCTCGGGGCCGCCGACGACCTCGTAAGGCACCATCTTCTCTTCGCCGGCCACCTCGTTGTGGCGGCGGCCCATGAACCGCTTGATGGAATACATCGTGCGCTTGGGGTTGGTGACGGCCTGCCGGCGGGCGATGTCGCCCACGAGCGTCTCGCCCTTGTCGTTGAAGGCGACCACGCTCGGGGTGAGACGGTTGCCCTCCTTGTTGGCGATGACCTTGGGCTCCTTGCCCTCCATGACGGCCACCACCGAATTCGTGGTGCCGAGGTCGATGCCGATGATCTTTTCGCCCTGCTTGGTAGCCATGTGTTGTTTCCTCTCTCTCTCCGCCAGAATTGTCTGCCGTTCTGGACAGCCCCGTAGAAAGCAAAGGCCGTGCCAGCGGCGCGCGGAACCCGCCCGCGGGGCGGACAGGGCCATATTTACGCGGGCTTTATTCAGGGTACAGTTGGCAGACGCGAATTCCGCCGATCCCCGGGGCCAAACCCCGGCTGCCATTTTGGCCGCTTCCGCCACACGCCATGGCCAAACAGCCCTCCAAGTCGTCGCCCGACGCCGCGAAACACGCGGGCCTGGCCGGTCTCCGCGCGCAGATCGATCGGATCGATCGGGAACTCGTCGAGCGGATGAACGAGCGGGCGAAAGTCGCCGGACAGATCGGCCAAATCAAGAAGACCAACGGCCAGCAGACCTACGATCCCTCCCGTGAAGAAACGGTGCTCGAAAGGGTGGCCTCGTCAAACGCGGGACCGCTCTCGAACGAGAGCCTCAAGGCCGTGTTCCGCGAACTGATCTCGGGCTCGCGGGCGATCGAGCAGCACCTGCGCGTGGCGCACCTCGGCCCGGCGTGGACCTACAGCCACCTCGCCGCCCTGCATCGCTTCGGCACGTCCGTCGAATTCGTGCCGGTGGCGAGCATCTCGGCGGCCTTCGAGGAGGTGCACGCGGGCCACTCCCACTACGGCGTCGTGCCGCTCGAAAACTCCACCGACGGCCGCATCGCCGACACGCTCGACAATTTCTCGCGGCTGCCCGTGAAGATCTGCGCCGAGGTGCCGCTGCGGATCCACCACAACCTCCTCGCCAACTGCGATCGCTCGAGCATCCGCGAGGTCTACAGCCGGCCGCAGGCGCTCTCGCAATGCCGCAACTGGCTGGCCCGCCACCTGCCCGACGCGCGGCTCGTCGAGGTGACGAGCACAAGCGCCGCCGCCGAGACCGCGGCCAAGACGCCCCACGCCGCCGCGATCGCCAGCCGCCAGGCGGGCGTGCACTACGGCCTCGATATCCTCGCTGAAAACATCGAAGACGTGGCGGGCAACACGACCCGCTTCGCCGTGATCGGCCATGCCGACTCGGGCCGCACCGGCAAAGACAAGACGTCGCTGATGTTCGAGATCGAGCACAAGCCGGGCGGCCTCGCCGACGCGCTGGCGATCCCGAAGAAGCAAAAGCTCAACCTCACGTGGATCGAGTCGTTTCCGCTGCCGGGCGAGGAACGCGGCTACGTGTTCTTTGTGGAGCTCGAGGGGCATCGCGACGACCTCCGCGTGCGCCGCGCGATCGCGTCGCTCGAGAAGCGGTGCAAGCGGGTAGTGATCCTGGGCTCCTACGCCCATGCCGCCGCGGTGGGGTAGGCGTAGGACAGGCTTTAGCCTGTCGTGCCCCCGGTAGGACAGGCTTTAGCCTGTCGTGCCCCCGGTAGTAGGACAGGCTTTAGCCTGTCGTGCCCCCGGTAGGACAGGCTTTAGCCTGTCGTGCTTCAGTGACAGGCTGAAGCCTGTCCTACATATCGCGGCATCGCTATGATTCGCGTTCATCCCGTCCCTGAAACCCCACGGAAACGCCACGCATGCCCCGCAAGAAGATCGTCGCCGGCAACTGGAAGATGAACCTCGATCGCGCGAAGGCCCGCGAGCTCGCCGGAGCCGTGGCGGCCCGCAGCGGCGAGGCGGCCGGCGTGGAGCTCGTCCTCTGCCCGCCAGCGCTCTATCTCGACGCGGTCGGGGCCGCGCTATCGGCCGCGAAGAGCAGCGTCGGCCTCGGCGGCCAGAACATGCACGACAAGGCCAGCGGTGCCTTCACCGGCGAGGTCGCCCCGCCGATGCTCGTCGACCTGGGCTGCAAGTATGTGATCCTCGGGCACTCCGAGCGCCGCACGCTCTTTGGCGAGACCGACGCCATCGTCAACGCCAAGACGAAAGCGGCGCTCGCCGCCGGCCTGACGCCGATCGTCTGCGTGGGCGAGACGCTCGAGGAGCGCGAGGGCGGTCGCACCGACGCCGTCGTCACGACGCAGGTCCGCGGGTCGCTCGCCGGCCTTTCGCCGGCCGATCTCGAGAAGGTCGTCATCGCCTACGAGCCGGTCTGGGCGATCGGCACCGGCAAGGTGGCCACGCCGCAGCAGGCTCAGGAGGTCCATGCCCTGATCCGGTCGCTGCTCGGGTCGCTCGCCTCGTCGGAAGTGGCCGGCAAGATCCGGATTCAATACGGCGGCAGCGTGAAGCCCGACAACGCCGCCGACCTGGCCAGCCAGCCCGACATCGACGGCGCCCTGGTGGGCGGCGCCAGCCTCAAGGCCGACGACTTCCTCGGCATCGCCAAGGCCTTCAAGTAGGACAGGCTTCAGCCTGTCATGCCTGCTTTCCATCTGCTGTCGGCGCGTGGCCCGCGATCCGATATGATCTGGCCTCCGCATTTCAGACGTTTCGCGACAGGAAATTGCAATGCTCTCGCTCGTCCGCTTCCTTCTTGGCCTCGGCCTCGTTCTCACTTCGCTCTTCCTCATCTTCCTCGTGCTGATCCAGCGCGGCCGCGGCGGCGGGCTCGCCGGCGCGTTTGGCGGGGCGGGCGGCCAGAGCGCCTTCGGCACGAAGGCGGGCGACGTCTTCACGAAGATCACCGTCGGCGTCGCGGCCTTCTGGATCGTGCTCTGCGTGCTTTCCGTCAACATTCTCGGCCGCCAGCAGTCGCTGCTCAGCGGCAGCCTCGGCAGCGCCGCCCCTGAGGCGGTTGGCCCGTCGGCCGGCGCCGCCCCTGGATCACAGCCCGCCGCAGAGACGACGCCCGCCGAAACGAAGCCTGCCTCGACGCCCGCGGCCACCGCGACCGAAGGCGGTGCCGCTCCGGCTGGCGCAGCCGCGCCCGCGACTCCGGCAGCGCCCGCGACTCCGGCAGCACCGGCCGATGCGGGTCTGACGCTTCCGACCGCCGGCGGTGCCGCACCGGCGACGCCTGCAACGCCCGCACCCGCCAAGTAACCCGCTGCGGAAGAGAGCCCGCAGGAAGGAGCCTCATGGCCCTGAGCATGACTGGCTGCGGCGAGGGCACAGCGAGCGATGGCTCGAGCACCTGTCGCGTCGAGTTGCGATGCGTCAATAATCGCTTTCTCAAGTTTTCGCTGCGGGCTCGCGAGGGCTTCGCGGCGCTTGAATCGCGGCTCGAAGCGGCCGTGCGCGAGCGGGTGAAGCGCGGCACGGTGCAGATGACGCTCGATCTCACCGGCCCCGCGGCTCCGGCCGCGCGGCTATTCGACGAATCGCAGCTCGAGGCCTACCTCGGCCAGCTCGAACACTTCTGCACGCGGCACGACCTGCCAGTGCCGCGGTCGATCGACGGCCTCCTGGCCCTCCCTGGCATCCTCGCCGACAGCCTGCCCACGAGCGATGCGGCCGACGCCGCCTGGCCGCTCGTCTCCCGTGCCCTGGCTCTGGCGCTCGACCGGCTCGACGCGATGCGACGGTCCGAGGGCGACGCGATGGCCCGCGACATGCGATCCACGCTGCGGGAGATCACGTCGATCGCCGGACGGATCCGCGACCGCGTGCCCGCCGCGCTCGAGGAGCATCGCACGCGGCTCTTGGAGCGGGTGGGCCGCGTGCTCGAGCAGCGCGGCGTGTCGCTCACCGAGGCCGACCTCGCCCGCGAGATCGCCGTCCTCGCCGATCGGTCCGACATCGCCGAGGAGCTCGTGCGGCTCGAGAGCCACGTCGCCCAGTTCGACCGCCTGCTCGACGAAGACACGCCGGGCCGGGCGCTCGATTTCCTCACGCAGGAGCTCGCCCGCGAGGCCAACACCGTGGCCTCGAAGTCGGCCGACGTGGCGATCGCCCACGCCGTGGTCGAGCTCAAGACGCAGGTCGAGCGGCTCAAGGAACTCGTGCAGAACGTCGAGTGAAGGCGGCGTCTTTTCAAGCCTGGCCGGCGTGGGTTACAACATCCCAATGGCCAGCCTGCCCGGCAAACTCGTCGTCATCTCAGGCCCCTCGGGGGTAGGCAAGACCTCGATCCTGCGGCGTCTGCTCTCCGACCTGCCCGAATTGATTCCGAGCATCTCGGCCACCACCCGGCCGCCGCGATCGGGCGAGCGGGACGGGGTGGATTACCACTTCCTTTCGCTCGAAGACTTCGAGCGGCGGCGGGCAAACGGCGAATTCCTCGAATGCTGCCGGGTCTACGGCCGGCAGCACTGGTATGGCACGCTCGTGGCCGAAGTGGCCCCCCGTTTGGCGGCCGGGGAGTGGGTGGTGCTCGAGATCGACGTGGAGGGTACACTTTCGATCTTGGAGCGGTATCCTGAGGCATTGACGATCTTCGTCGAGCCATCCAACCCAGACCAGCTCGAGCAGCGGCTCACCGGCCGCGGCACCGAGAGTCCCGAGGCGATGGCACGTCGGCTGGAGGTCGCCCGCCGCGAACTGCTCGAGGCCCACCGTTACCAGCACCGGGTCGTCAACGAAGACCTCGAAACCGCCGTCCACGCCATCAAGACCATCCTCGCCGAAGCCGGCCTCGCCGCCGCCAAGGCGCAAACCTCTCACACGCCCGCCCACACCCCATCAGGAGCCCACCCCCTGGGAACAAAATCATGATCGACGACCTGCGCGAAGAAGAGATCGTCAACAAGGTCGGAGGCCGGTTCAAGCTCTCCACGCTCATCCAGAAGCGGCTCGTGGCGCTCAACGCCGGCGGCCGTCCGCTCGTCGACATCGACAGCGACGACAAGATGCAGATCGTCATCGAGGAGATCAAGCAAGACAAGATCTTCCTCGACACCTCGTCGAACCTGCGGATCACCGGCGAATCCCCCGAAGCCGGCGGCCCCTTGGATTTTGATGCCTCGATCCTGTGACCATCGAAGGACGTGAAATCGTCGTCGGTGTTTCGGGCGGCATCGCGGCCTACAAGGCGGCGGCGCTGACGAGCATGCTCGTTCAGCGGGGCGCAGGGGTGACGGCGGTGCTCACCCGCAATGCCCGGCGATTCGTCGGTGCCGCGACGTTCGCCGCCCTCACCGGCCGGCCGGTCGCCTCGCGGAGCTTCGATCCGGCCGCGTTTCCGCTCGGCGCCCACATCGAACTGGCCGCGCGGGCCGACCTCGTCGTCGTGGCCCCGGCCTCGGCCGACCTGCTCGCGAAGGTGGCCGGCGGTGCGGCCGACGACCTGCTGACCACGCTCCTGCTCTGCGCGGAGTGCCCCGTGATCCATGCCCCGGCCATGAATAGCGCGATGTGGGCGAAGGCGGCCGTGCAGCGAAACGTGGAGCAGGTGGCGGCCGACGGTGCGATCATCGTGCAGCCCGGCACCGGCTGGCTCTCCTGCCGGCAGAAGGGCGCGGGCCGGATGGCGGAGCCCGACGAGATCCTCACCGTGATCGAAGAGACGCTCTCCGGCCGGCCGCCGCGAAAGCGTTCCTAAACCGCCGTCACCGCCTGAAGGCCACGCGAATGGCAAAGATCCTGCTGACGGCCGGCCCCACGCGAGCCTACATCGACGACGTTCGCTACCTCACGAATGCCTCGAGCGGCCGGATGGCCCGGGCGATCGCGCAGGCGGCCCTCTCCCGGGGCCACGAGGTGACGATCGTGAGCGGCCCGGTGCACGTCGAGTATCCGCGGCAGGCCCGGGTGATCCCGGTCATCACGACGGCCGAGATGCTCGCGGCGTCGCTCGCCGAATTGCCGACATGCGACGGCGTGATCGCGGCCGCCGCCCCCTGCGACTTCGAGCCGATCCGGCGGACCGCCGGCAAGATCCCCCGCCGCGGCACCGGCCTTGCGCTCAGGCTCAAGCCGACCACCGACGTGATCGCGACACTCGCCGCGCGGTCGAAAAAGCGGCAGTGGTTCGTGGCCTTCGCACTGGAGCCCGGGGCCGATCCGCGCCGTGCCTTCGAGAAGATCGAGGCCAAGCGGTGCGACCTGATCGTCGTCAACGACGTGTCGGCGCTCGAGGCCGCGAAAACCGCCGTCACCGTCTACGACCGCAGCCACGCCCGCGTCGGCGGCAAAAGCGGCACGAAGCCGGCCGTTGCCACGTGGCTCGTCCGCCTGATCGAAAAGAACCTGTTCCCCGAGAGTTCGACCATTACGTGACAGGCTGAAGCCTGTCCTACCAGTGAGGCCCAGATGATCACCGTCGCCGTCCTTGGAGCCACCGGCTACACCGCGCTCGAAGCCATCAAGATCCTGCTGCGGCACCCGGAGGCGAAGATCGTCGCCGTGACGAGCCGCCAGGAGGGGAGCCCGCCGATCTCGACCGTGCACCCGAGCCTCGTGGGCCGGCTCGAACTGCCGCTCGAGGATCTTTCCCCCGAGGAGGTTGGAAGCCGGGCGCAGTGCGTCTTCTCCTGCCTGCCGCACTGCGCGAGCGCGGAGATCATTCCGAAGGTGCTCGCCGCCGGGGCGAAGGTGGTGGATTTCAGCGCCGACTACCGGCTCGACGACGCCGCGACGTATCTCGAATGGTATGGCCACGAGCATCCCGATCAGGGCCGGCTCGGCAAGACGGTCTACGGGCTGCCCGAGCTCTTCCGCGACCGGATCAAGGGGGCCGATCTCGTCGCGAACCCCGGCTGCTATTCGACGTCGGCGATCCTGCCGCTGGCGCCGCTCGTGAAGAGCGGCCGCTTCGAGACCGACGACATCATCATCGACTCCAAGAGCGGCGTGAGCGGCGCGGGCCGCCAGCCGAAGCTGATGACCCACTTTCCGGAATGCAACGAGAGCATGTCGGCCTACAACGTGGGCCGCCACCGCCACACGCCCGAGATCGAGCAGGTGATCGGCCGCCACGCCGGCGCGGCGCCGCAGGTGATCTTCACACCGCAGCTCGCGCCGATGGATCGCGGCATCCTCTCCACGATCTACATTCGCCCGAAGAAGCCGCTCGCCGAGGGAGATGTCATGAAGCTGCTCCGCGACGCCTATGCGGGGGAGCGGTTTGTGCGCGTGGTGGACCACCTGCCCGCCACGAAAGACACGGTCGACACGAATTTCTGCGACATCACCGCCCGGGTCGTCCGCGGTCGGGTGCTCCTGATCAGCTGCCTCGACAACCTTGTGAAGGGCGCTGCCGGCGCGGCCGTGCAGAATTTCAACGTCCTCTTCGGCCACCCCGAAACGGCCGGCCTGCTCTAGGCCCGCGGGGTTTCGCCGCAGCGGACACGGCCCTACGCCACCATGCCGCGGTAGAAAAAGTAGCATTTTTCACCACGCCTGGGTAAACCCTGCTGCCCCTTCGGAGCAGCCCCATGTTGCACCTCCATCGGTCGACCCTTTCGTGCGGGTGCTCATGGCCGCAGGGCTGTACAACGGCCAGATCCTCAATCTCGAAAACCTCTCGCGAGAATCGGAGGTCAAGCGCACGACGGTCGAGCGGTATTTTCAGATCGACATCATGCCGGCGACCGATTTTTTCGACGCACTTCACGCCGGGGCGCTGTTCTAAGGGCTCGCCCAAAGCCCCCTTAAATCCCCACCCAAAAGCCCCTCGCGGCAGCGGGGGGATGACGCTCCCCAGCACCATCCGGGCATTCGCTCAACCGCATCACAACACTGCAGAACAACCGCTTTGCCGCGGCCCAGCACGCAGCGTAGACTTCTGTATATGGACGCCAATCTCGCCAATCGCATCACAGTCGACCCGGGAAAACGCAGCGGAAAGCCATGCATCCGCGGCCTTCGGATCACGGTTTCCGATGTTTTGGAGTATCTCGCGTCCGGAATGACCGAGGCCCAGATCCTGGCCGACTTTCCTGAACTGACCCTCGAGGACATCCGCGCTTGCCTCGCCTTCGCGGCCGAGCGAGAGCGGCGCCTTCTTGGGTCGGTCGCGTGAAGGCTCTGCTCGATCAGAATCTGTCGTTTCGGCTGCTTGAAGTATTGCTGCCCCGCTTTCCGGGCAGTCTTCATGTGCGCGATGTCGAACTCACGGGCGACGACGACGAACGAATCTGGGGTCTGGCCAAAACTGAAGGCTTCGTCATCGTCACAAAAGACAACGACTTTCTTGCCCGTGCCTTGGTGCGAGGCCATCCACCGCAAGTCGTACAAATCTGTCTCGGCAACGCATCGACCGGGCAAATAGCGAAACTCTTGACGGCCCGCATGGATGAAATTGAGCGATTCGTCTCCGAAAACAAGGAATCGGTATTCCTGTTGCGTGAATAACCGTTGTGCGTGATCACAGGGAAATCGCGGAGTGGATCGCGTTACCCCACCGGCTTCCGCCGGGGGCTTTTGGAGAACGTGCACGCCTGCCCGCAAAAGCCCCTCGCGGCAGCGGGGGGATGACGCTCCCCTTCACCTTCCGGGAACTTGTTCACGAACGAGTTCTGACAGCTTTTTCATCCGAGTCCGCATGCCTGCAGCTTCTCGCGAATTCGCTCGGCGAGCTTCTTGCGGCTGGCGATCTGGCTCTCGGTGGCCGGCTGTCGCGATGCCCCCATTCTGAAGCCGCAGACCTCGGCGGCGACCCGAAATCCCTCTGGAAAATCGGCCTCCTGGATCAGCGGATCGAAGATCTCGATGAGCGTGCGCTGGAGCGCGAAGGCTTCCTCGATGCGGCCGCTCCGCACGGCGTCGTAGATGCTGCGGGTGAGCCCCGGCACGATCCCGCTCGTGGCATGCGTCCCGCCGTCGCAGCCGACCAGGAGCATCGGCACGAGCGCCGCCTCCCAGCCGGTGAGAAATGAAAAGTCGGGCCGGATCGGACGGACCGCCGCGATCAGCCGACCCATGTGGGAGACGTCGCCGCTCGAATCCTTGATCCCGATGATCCGCGGAAACTCCGCGGCGAGCCGCTGCACCGTGGCCACGTCGATCGGCGAGGCGAGCCTCGGGATGTTGTAGAGCGTGACATCGATCGGGCTGTGCCGGCCGATCTCGCGGAAGTAGGCATACACGCTCTCCGGCGAGAGCTTGTAATAGAAGGGCGACACGACAGCCACCGCCCTGGCCCCAGCCTCGAGGCAATGCTCGCAGGCGCGGATCGTCTCGCGCGAGTTCGCCTCGGCGGCCCCCGCCACGACGGGCACGCGGCCCTTGGCCGCTGCGCAGACCACCTGCACGATCCGCCGCCGCTCCTCGGCCGTGAAGCGGAGAAACTCGCCGGTCGAGCCGTTGGGATAGAGCCCGTGCACGCCGCGATCGATGAGCCAAGTCACGTAGCGGGCGAGCTCTTCCTCGTTGATCTCGCCGCGGGCGTCGAGCGGCACCATGTGCGGGGTGAGGATGCCGGAGATGGCGGGGGTGGACGGCATGGGGGGTGACTGCCTCAGGATTTTCGGGGCGAGGGCGTGGTGGCGAGAAATGCGGCGTAGTGCTCCGGCACCTCCTGCCGCGCCCAGCCGACGTGGTCGAGCATCTTCTGCCGGGCCGCGTCGGGATCACGCCGGCGGATCGCCTCGAAGATCGCCCGATGCCCCGTGGCCGTCCGCCCCATGATCTCGGCAAACCATTCCGGGCTGCCGTAGCCGAGGTCCCAGGCGAACGTGAGCGCGAGCACCTGGGCGTTGCCGAAGAGCTTGACGGCGACGGGATTGCCCGAGGCCTCGAGGATCGTGGCGTGAAACCCGAGGTCGAGCCGGCAGAACCGCCGCCGGTTGTCGAGCTTCGCGAACCACTTCACGAGGTCGGGCTTGCGGGCCATGGCCGTCATCTCGTCGCAACTGCGGCGCAGGATGGCCAGGTGGCGAACGTCGGCATGGACGGCGGCGCGACCGGCGAGGTAGGGCTCGTTGACGATCCGCAACTCGTAGATGCATTCGAGCTCCTGCGGCGAGATCTCGCGCAGGTAGATGCCCGACCCGGGCCGATGCTCGATGAGCCCCTCGGCCTCGAGCTGCAGAAGCGCGTCGCGGACGGGGCTGCGGCCGATCTTCAGGTCGCGGGAAAGATTGCGATGCGAGAGTCGCTGCCGCGGCCGCACCTCCCCCTCCACGATCATCCGGCGGACCTCGCGATAGGCCCGGGCGGTGAGATCTTCAGGATTTTTCACGGAAACGCGTGCTGCCACGAGGCGGGGCTCCTGCGGTCGGTCGACGGACGAATCGGACGACATCATACACAGCCCTGAGGCTTTTCAGGCTACCCTGAAGGTGACATGACGGATTGCCGATGCTAGAATTCGGGCCGACGTGCCCCCTCCGGAGCGAACGTGGCATGATGAACCACCATGATCACCACCGAGGTCGCGCATTCCTAGCCGTCCTGGCGGTCCTGTCGCTCTCAATTCACGAGCAGTGTGCGCGGGCGGAGTCTCCTGCCGCACCGGGCGATCCGGCTGCTGCCCAGCTCGCCATCTATTCCGAAAAGATCCGGCCGCTCCTGGCCGAACGGTGCTTTTCCTGCCATGGCGGTTTGAAGCAGGAGGCCGGCCTGCGGCTCGACACGGTCGCGCTCATGGTCGAGGGGGGCGAGTCGGGGGGCGTCGTCACGAAGGGCGACCCTGCTGCAAGTCTGATCCTCGAGCGGGTGAGCGACACTGACCCGGTCACGCGGATGCCTCCTGAAGGCGAAGGCGAGCCGCTCTCGGCCGAGCAGCTCGCGATGCTGAAGGACTGGATCAAGGCCGGCTGCCCCGCGCCGGCAGATGAAAAGCCCGAGGCCGATCCAAAGAGTCACTGGGCGTTTCAGCCACGGGTGCGGCCGGAAGTGCCCGCCGTGAAGAACCCGTCATGGGTAAAAAATCCAATCGACGCGTTTCTTGCCGAGGCCCACGAGAAGGCCGGCGTCGTGCCGCAGCCCGAGCCGCCGCGGAACGTCCTCGTTCGCAGGGTCTATCTCGATCTCATCGGCCTGCCGCCGCAGCCGGAGGAACTGGCCGCGATCGAGGCCGATGCGTCGGCCGACTGGTATGAAAAGCTGGTCGAGAAGCTGCTCGCCGATCCGCGGCACGGCGAACGCTGGGGCCGCCACTGGATGGACATCTGGCGCTACAGCGACTGGTGGGGCCTGGGAGCCGAGCTTCGCTACAGCCAGAAGCACATGTGGCACTACCGCGACTGGATCATCGAGTCGGTCAATGCCGACCTGCCCTACGACGAAATGGTGCGGCAGATGCTCGCCGCCGACGAGCTCTATCCGGACGATCCGGCGAAGCTCCGCGCCACCGGCTTTCTCGCCCGCAACTGGTTCCTCTTCAACCGCACGCCGTGGATGGACGAGACGGTGGAGCACGTCGGCAAGGGGCTCTTGGGCCTGACGATGAACTGCTCCAAGTGCCACGACCACAAATACGACCCCGTCAGCCAAGAGGACTTCTACCAGATGAGGGCCTTCTTCGAGCCGATCAGCGTGCGGCTCGACGTCGTGCCTGGCGAGGCCGACCTGGAGAAGAACGGCATCCCGCGGGTCTACGACGGCCTGCTCGACACCCCCACGTATCTCTTCGTGCGGGGCGAGGACACGAAGCCCGACACGACAAAACCGATCGAGCCGGGCGTGCCCGATGTGATCGCGTTCAAGGAACTCGCCATCAAGCCGGTCGTGCTCCCCCAGACGGCCGTCGAGCCGGAACGTCGGCCGTGGGTGCTCGACACCCATCTGGCGACGGCCCGCCGTGCGGTGGAGTCGGCCGAGGCGGCGGTCGCGAAGGCCGTCGAGACGGAAACGGCCGCCAAGACGGCGCTCGCAGCGGCGGAGCAAGAGGCGAAACCAAAGCCCGCAGCAGCCTCCTCTTCGCCTCCCGCCGCCCCGGGATCATTTGCCGAAGACTTTGCATCGCTCGATGCCGGCCGCTGGAAGCTCTTTGGCGGCGACTGGAAGCATGAGCCGGGCCGGCTCACGCAGGGCAAGGACGGCCAGACGCGATCGGCGGTGCGATTGCTCCCCACGCCCCCGCGCGACTTCGACGCCACGGTCACGTTCACGATCACAGGCGGCAGCACCTATCGCAGCGTCGGGCTGTCGTTCGATTGCAGCCAGCCTGATCCCGTCACGCCGCACGGGGCCGACGACAGTGAAGTGATGGTCTACGCAAGCGGCTGGGCGGCCGGCCCGAAGCTGCAGGCTACCTACGTGACCAAGGGCGGATGGCAGTATCCCGCCGACGGCGTCGTCGCCCGTCCGGTCGAGCTCAACCGCTCGCACACGCTGCGGGTCGCCGTCCGCGACACGCTCGTCAACGCCTGGTTTGACGGCGAGCCGGTGATCGCCTGGCGGTCGCCGGTGCCCCGCCGCGAGGGGAGCCTGCAGTTGATCACGTTCGATGCAACGGCGGTCTTCGAGCGGGTGTCGCTGGAGGCGTTATCGGCCGACGTGAAGCTCCGCGAACCGGCCCACGCGCTCGTGGCCACGGCCGAGCGGGCGGTCGCGGCTGCGCAGGCCGCGCTTGCGGTGGAGAAGGCCTCGCTCGAGAGCGTCGTCCGCCGCGCTCAAGCGATGCGGATCGCCTGGGAGACCGGCGCAGACGCTGCGGAAGGGGCGACGGCGAAACGCGCCGAGGCGGCGAAGGCCGCCGCCCGGGCTGAACGGGAAATCGCCGTTGCAAAGGCCCGGCAGAAGGTGACCAAAGTGGAAGACAAGCTCGCCAAGGCCGCGACGGACAAGAAGGCCGAGGTCGAGAAGGAACTGGCCACGGCCCGCGAGGCGGTCGAGAAGGCAGTGAAGGTTCTGGACGAGGCCGACGAGAAATTCACGCCGCTCTTCGGCGCGAAATGGACGCCCACGCGGTTCAAGAATTCCACCGCCGACGATCCAACCGTGGCGTTTCCGGCCACGAGCACCGGCCGGCGAACGGCCCTTGCCAACTGGATCGTCGATCCACGGAATCCGCTCACCGCCCGCGTGGCGGTCAATCACATCTGGATGCGGCACATCGGCAAGCCGCTGGTCAGCACGGTCTTCGACTTTGGCCGCAAGGGCAACGCCCCGACCCATCCCAAACTGCTCGACTGGCTGGCGAGCGAACTGGTGGAAGGGTCGCAGGGAGGCCGGGGCTGGAGCATGAAGCACCTGCACCGGCTGATCGTCACGTCGGCCGCCTACCGGATGGGCTCGACGACCGCGGGGGCCGAGGCCAGCCTGAAGGCGGATCCAGACAATCAGTTCCTCTGGCGGCGGGAGCCGGTGCGGCTGGAGTCGCAGGTGGTCCGTGACTGCATCCTGGCCTTGGCCGGCACGCTCGATTCCACGATGGGCGGGCCGTCGGTGGGGGCGGGCGACACGAATTCACGCCGCCGCAGCGTCTACTTCTGGCACTCCGACATCGACCGCAACCTCTTCCTGACGATGTTTGACGACGCGACGGTGAAGGAGTGCTACCGGCGTGACCAGAGCATCGTGCCGCAGCAGGCCCTCGCGCTCTCCAATGCGGCGCTCGTGCACGACTCGGCTACGAAGATCGCGGAGCGGATCATCGCTGCTGGCACGGCGGACGGTGCCAGCATGAGCGACGAGGCGTTTCTGGATCGGGCGTTCGTGATGTTGCTCGACCGCAGGCCTTCGGCCGACGAACGGGCCGCCTGCTCCGCGGCGATCGGCAAGTGGCGTGCGCTCCCGAAGCCGGCCGGCGCGGGTGCCGATCCGGCGCTCGTTCACATGGTGTGGGCGCTGCTCAACCACAACGATTTCGTGACGCTGAGGTGACCCCGTGAAGAAACACGCGATTTTTGGTAGCGACGAGTCATCCCCCGGCTTGCGCCGGGGGCTTCAGGGGTATGGTCCCCGACGCGCGTTTCTGGCCGACATGGGCCTCGGATTCACGGGCCTGGCACTCGGCGCGATGCTCCAGCGTGACGGGCTCGGTAGCAGCGCCGTCTGGACGCCGCCCGACGGCAGGCCGCACTTCCCGCCCAAGGCCAAGAGCGTGATCTGGCTCTTCATGAACGGCGGCGTGAGCCACATGGAGAGCTTCGACCCGAAGCCGGAGATCACGAAATACGCCGGCAAGACCATCGCCGAGAGTCCCTATGCCGAGGTGCAGAATCCCGCCAAGCTCGCCAAGGAACGGGCCCCCGTGCCCGACGCCAACGGGCAGCAGCGCAATATCCTCTTTCCGCTCCAGGTGGGCTTCAAGAAGCACGGCAAGAGCGGGATCGAGGTGAGCGACTGGTTTCCGCACACGGCCAGGAACATCGACAAGATCTCGATCGTGCGATCGATGTGGACCACCGACTCAAACCACGGCGCCCAGGGGCAGTTTCACACCGGCCGCCACATGCTCGACCCCGAGCAGCCCACGCTCGGCGGCTGGGTCGACTACGGCCTCGGCTCGCTCAACGACAACCTGCCGCAGTTCATCTCGATCGGCACGCGTCCCTATTGGAACAAGAAAGACGGCGTCTACCTCGGCCCGGCCCACGATGCGGTGCCTCTGCGGATCGATCCAAACAACCCGCTCGACTTCGGCAGGCCAGAGCGGCCCTTCTCGCGGGAGGCGCAGACGGTCGGCTTCGATCTGGTGGAGCAGCTCAACGGCCTGACCGGCGTCGAGTATCCGAACGACCCGGCGACGGCCGCGCGGATCGCGTCGTATGAGCTGGCCTTCAAGATGCAGCGGAGCGTGCCGGAGGTGGTGGACTTCGCCGACGAGACGGAAGAGACGAAGAAGCTCTACGGTCTCGACCTGCCCCACTGCAAGGACTTCGGCATGCAGCTGCTCGCCGCACGGCGGTTCGTGGAGCGGGGCGTGCGGTTCATCCAGATCCAGCACGGCGGCGGCGGGGCCGGCGCCTGGGACGCCCACGGCGGCCTCAAGTCCAACCACGAGAAGCTGTCATTGGAGGTCGATCAGCCGATCGGGGCGTTGCTCGAGGATCTCCACCGCCGCGGCCTGCTCGACGAGACGATCGTGATCTTTGCGACAGAGTTCGGCCGCACGCCTGGCTCGCAGGGCTCCGATGGCCGCGACCATCATCCCTTCGCGTTTTCGGTCTGGATGGCCGGCGGCGGAATCAAGGGGGGCCATGTGCACGGCGCGACCGACGAGCTGGGCTTCCATGCCGTGGAGCACCGGCACTACGTCACCGACATCCACGCGACGATCCTCAAGCAGCTCGGTCTCGACTCGCACAAGCTCGACGTGCCGGGCCGCAAACGTCTGGCGATCGACCACGGCACCCCGATCGACGACATCATCGCGTAATCGGGGCGTAATCGGGGACGGGAGCGGATATCCGCTCGCCGACTCAGGGCTGAGGCTCCACAGGCTTTTTTCGTGGACGGCCGGCCCTCCCCGCCTCGAGGCGAATCCCGAGGCGGTTAGCGGTCGTCCGTCGCCAAGCATCGCTGCCAAAAGGCAGGCCTCGCCGTACCGATGCATGAAGCGCAGCCAACTCGGCCATTGTATGCGGTTGATTGACCAGGCTCACCCAGTCATCGGACGGGCCGACGGGCCAGTCGGAAAGCTGCAAGAACTTCCCAGGATGCGTTCGGTGCCATAGAGCCGACCAACGCCAATCCTCCGCCCGGGGCACGAGGTTTGCCCGCAGCGCATTCCGCTCCACGTATCGGCAGACCGTCAAGAAATGCTCGTCGGAGGCGACCGGGAAAGACTTGAATCGTCCCTGGTAGAGCGGGCCTGTGCCCATCGTGTGGTGGGCATGATGCCAACGCATGGTGTGCGTCATCGTCAGCCGATGCATAAACACCGACAAGTCCCGGTCAGCCTGCGGCCAAAGCACGAGATGCCAATGATTGGGCATCAGGCAAAAGGTCAGCAACCGCACCGGCACCGCCTCGCACGCCGCGGCAAGCAGTCCCTCGAATGCCGCGTAATCAGCCGCTGATCGGAATATCTCCGCTCGACCAACTGCCCGGTTGAGGACGTGGCAGACAACCCCGGCGGTGTACATACGTTTCGTTCTGGGCATGGGGGCATGATACCGCCAGCCTCACCGCGTGCAACCGATAATCCGCTCCCGTCCCCAATTTTCCGCCAGCAGTTCACTGCCCAGCGCGATCGCGGCGGCCTCGAGTTTTTCCAGACTGCCGCGGTCGAACGGGGTCTGCCAGGCCTGGTAGATCTCCACGTCGTAGAGCGGCGCGGGGGGGAGATAGCCGATCGAGCCGTTGACGAGGTTGAGCCACGCGACCTCGCGATCGGGAAATGCGGCGCGGACGTTTTGCTGGATCGACGAATAGGCCTCGGCCATCGTGCCGAGCACGATCGCCTCACCGATCCGCCAGCCCCAGATCTCGAGTGGAAACGTCGGCCCGTCGCCGAGGGCCTCGCGAATCCGCAGCTTGCGCCGCAGCCGCTCCGCGATCGGCCGGTCGGTACAGGCGGCGAACTGGGCAGCGAGTTCTGCCGCGGATGGCCAGTCCTTGAGCGGGATGTCGACCGTGCGGCAGATCGCGGCGAGCGACGTCGACCGCGGAGTCGCCGGCGCCCGCTGCCGGCGCCACGTCGCCAGCGGTGCCCCCGACTCGACGACGCGGTCGTAAACGAGCCGCTGCCCCGGCGGCTCCATCGCGTGCAGCGTGGCGAGCACGGCATGGCCAAGCTCGCGGCCGTGGCTGTCGGCGACGGCGGGATCGCCGACATACTGATACCGGGGCGCGAGTTCCCCAGAGGCTCCTTGCAGGAAGAGACCGAGCCCCGCGCCAGCCGCCTGGATCGTCGTCCGCATTTCGCCGACGAAATCGGGGGAGACGAGGTCGTTGTCCCAGGCGAGCGTCGTCGGGTGGCAGGCGTAATTGGCGATCGTGGCGAGCGGTTTGCCCGCCGCGCTCGTGATCCGCGCCACGACGAGCGTGTCGTCAGCGGCGTTGGCGGGGTTGTAGCCAACCACGATCCGCGGGCCGGCCGGAGGCGCGGGATCGGGCAGATCGCGGTTGGCGGCGAGGCTCGAGCGGCCGCGATGCCATTCGATCGTGGCCGGCGCGCATTCAGCGATCGCCTGCCGCGCCGTCGCGACCATCACTTTCTCGACGTGCGCGAGGTAGGCGGCGAGCAACTCGCCCCCCTGCCACTGCGGCTCCGGCTGGCAGAGCGGTGGTGCGGAATGGGTATGCGTCACGCAGGAGAGCAGCCGCTCTTCTGGAAGCCCGAGCGCCGCCACCACGCGCCGGCGAAACGCCCGCTCGTAGGCGAGGTTGGCCCACCAGCCCAAGTCGGTGTCGAGGAGCACGAGCGGCTGGCCGGCCGCCGACTCGCGGATCGCGAGGGCCGTGAGGAAGAGCGGCCGGTGGATGCCCTGCGCCGTGTCGTTTACCGCCGCGCCCCAGTTGCGGCAGAAGATGCCCACTGGAGGCGTGATGTCGGTCCGGGCCAGGCCTACCAGGCCCGTGAAGGCGGCGTGCGGTGTGATCGCCGGAGGTCTCATGACCGACAACAATAGTGACATGACGGTTTATTTGGAATAGACTCCCCGCATGAAAATCGTCCGCGTCGAAACCCACGTCTGCAACGCCCGGATGCGGAACTGGGTGTTTGTGAAGGTCGTCACCGACCAGCCTGGGCTCTGGGGCTGGGGGGAAGCCACGCTTGAATGGCACACCCGCGGCATCGTGGGGGCCGTCGAAGATCTCGCGGAGCTCATCGTCGGCGAGGATCCCACGCGGATCGAATACCTCTGGCAGATGATGTTTCGCCAGCACTTCTGGCACGGCCACGGCATCGAGCGAGCCACGGCCATCGCCGGCATCGACCTGGCCCTCTGGGACATCCTCGGCAAGGTGGCGGGCCTCGCCTGCTCCAAACTGTGGGGCGGGCCCGTTCGCGACCATGTTCGCACCTACTGCCATCTCGGCGGCGGCAACATGGAAGACTTCTACGAGACTGCCGCCGACGACGCGAAGCGGTTCGGCGACCTGGCCCGCGCCGCCGTCGCCGACGGCTTCACGGCGTTCAAGAGCATGGCCGTGCCGCCGACGATGCCGCTGGAGGGCCTCAGGCCGCTGCGGGTGGCGGAGCAGGCCGTGGCTGCGATGCGCGAGGCGGTGGGTGAATCGATCGACATCATGGTCGACTGCCACGCCCGCCCCTCTCCCGCGATGGGGCTGCAGTTTGCGAAAACGCTCGAGCCTTACGGCCTCTACTTTCTCGAGGAGCCCTGCTGGCCCGAGAGCATCGAGGGGCTGCGCGAGATCAAGACCTCCTGCCGCACGCCGATCGCCACGGGCGAACGGATCACGAACCTCGCGGAGTTTTCCCGGCTCTTCGCCGCCGGAGCCTGCGACGTCTGCCAGCTCGACATCACCCACTGCGGCGGCCTCTCGTCGGCACGGCGGATCGCCGCGCTCGCCGAGGCCCACCGGCTTGCGCTCGCGCCGCACAACCCGCAGGGTCCGGTGAGCACGGCGGCCTCGCTCGAATTCGGGTTCTCGCAGCCGAGCTACATCATCTGTGAAACGGTCCACGCCGACGTGCCGTGGCGGCAAGACGTCGTGAAGGAAGGATTCACGGTCGAGAAGCAGGGACGGATCGTCCGGCCCAACACGCTCCCGGGCCTCGGCATCGAGATCAACGAAGCGGAAGTGAAGAAGCATCCATTCCAGCAGGAACTGCCGCAGCGGGTGTTTTACGCCGACGGCAGCATCGGCGACTGGTAGGAGAAGCCACATGACACCCTCGACTCCCCACCGCTCCGTCCGCCCGCTTGCCGGCGTGCTCCCGATCGTCCACCTGCCGTTCGACGGGCAAGACCGGATCGACGAGGCCGACCTCCGCCGCGAGATCGACTGGATTTTTTCGGTCGGCGCCGACGGCCTCGGCACCGGCATGGTGTCGGAGGTGACGCGGCTCTCCGCCGATGAGCGAGCGCGGCTCGCCGAGCAGCTCGTCGAGATCACGGCCGGCCGCGGCAGCGTGTTCATGAGCGTCGGGGCCGAGAGCGCGAGCGTCGCCCGGTCGCACGCCATCGCCGCCGAGAAGGCGGGCTGCGACGCCGTCATGGCAGTTCCGCCAATGACGGTACGGCTGCCGCCCGACGCCGTGGTCGATTATTTTCGCGCCATCGCCGAGAGCGTGTCGCTGCCGCTGGTCGTGCAGGATGCCTCGGGCTACGTGGGCCAGCCGATCCCGCATGCTGCCTGCGTCGACCTGCTCGACCACTACGGCCCCGAGAAGATCCTCTTCAAGCCGGAGGCCTCGCCGCTGGGGCCAAACCTCTCGAAGCTCCGCGACGCGACGGGCGGCCGCGCGACGATCTTCGAGGGCTCCGGCGGGATCCTGCTCGTCGACGCCTACCGCCGCGGCATCGCCGGCACGATGCCGGGGGTCGACCTGCTCGACGGCGTCGTCGCGCTCTGGCGGGCGCTCTCCGCCGGCGACGAGGAGGCCATCTATCGGGTGTCGCTGCCGCTCTCTGCCATCGTGGCGCTCCAGATGCAGGCCGGCCTCGACGGATTTCTCGCGATCGAAAAATACCTGCTCGTGAAGCGGGGCCTGTTCGCGTCGGCCCGCCGCCGCGAGCCCAACGGCTGGTCGCTCGACGGCGAGACGGCCCGCGAGGTGGACCGGCTCTTCGAGCGGCTCGCGGAGGCGGTCGCAGCCCCATGCGCTACGCCATCCTGACGTTCCTCTGGGCGGTGGCGCTCGTTGCCTACGTGCAGCGGTCGGCGATCAGCGTGCCACTGCAGGAGATCGGCCGCGATCTCGCGGTGCAAGAGAGCTGGTTCGGCGACGCCACGCGAGCGCTCGGCTTTCTGCAGTCGGCCTGGCACTTCGGCTACGCCTTTTGCCAGATCCCCGCGGGCCGGTTGGCCGACCGGATCGGCGGCCGGCGGGCGCTGGTCCTCTATTGCGTCCTCTGGTCGCTGGCCACGGCGGTCACCGGCTTCGCGCGGTCCTACTGGGAGATCGTGGCGGCGTGGACGGCGATGGGCGCGTTGCAGGCCGGCGTGTTTCC
>JBIIQM010000131.1:0-5542 GCA_044342075.1 Pirellulales bacterium | reverse complement strand
TACCCCGCTCGCCGGCGTATGCTGACAAGCGCAGCCAGGATGGCGAAGCGAAGTCAGCATCCGAGCGAGCGAAGGGCATGGATGCCCGTAGCGAGCGTCCGGCGACGGGGCATGTATCGCCCGAAGCCGGGTTGGGCGCAAAGGGCCGTTTTGAACCGGTTGTGACGGCTGTAGGCCCGGCGGCGAGGCAGTCTGCGGCGTGAGGTAGAATTCTTTGCATGACGCCAACAGCCGCCAGCCGCGCCCCCGTCCGCCCCGGTATCGCCGCGCTTGCCGGCTATGTGCCCGGTGAGCAGCCGCAGGGGGGGAAGTGGATCAAGCTCAACACCAATGAGAATCCCTACGCGCCGTCGCCAGCCGTCGAGCGGGCCATCATCGCGACTGCGGCCGGTCGCACGCTCGCCAAGTATCCCGACCCGATGGCCACGGTCTTCCGGATGCGGGCGGCCGAGATCCTCGGCGTCGATCCCGACTGGATCATCTGCGGCAACGGCAGCGATGACCTGCTCACGATCCTCGTGCGGACGTTCGTCGGGGCGGGGGAGTGCCTGCGGATGCCCTATCCGAGCTACATCCTCTACCGCACGCTCGCCGGCATCCAGGGAGCGGCTTGCGACGAGTTTCACTACAGCCCCGATTGGACGCTCGCCGACGGTTTTGCCGCGCCGCGGGCCGCCGGCGGCGACGTGAAACTCGCGATCATCGCCAACCCGAACAGCCCGTCGGGCACGCTGCTTCCAAAGGCGCGGATCAAGGAACTCGCCGACCGGCTGCCCTGCGCCCTCGTCGTGGATGAGGCCTATGGCGACTTCGCGGATGAGCACTGCCTCGATCTCGTGAAGGCAAACGAGCGGGTCATCGTCACGCGGTCGTTCAGCAAGTCGTATGCCCTCGCCGGGTTGCGGTTTGGGTTTGCCGTCGCCCAGCCGCACGTGATCGAGCAATTGCTCAAGGTGAAGGATTCCTACAACTGCGACGCCCTCTCGATCGCCGCGGCCACCGCCGCGATCGACGATCAGGCGTGGCTGACGGACAACCGCGCGAAGATCATCGCCACCCGGCGGCGGCTCACCGACGCCATGCGGGCGCTGGGCTACAGCGCCGTCGAGAGCCAGGCCAACTTCGTCTGGTGCACGCATCCGGAGCGGCCTCACAAGCCGGTCTACGAGGCGCTGAAGTCGCAGCGCATCCTCATCCGCTACATGCACTACGCCGGCTGGGGCGACGGCCTGCGGATCACCGTCGGCACCGACCAGGAGATCGACGCCTTTCTCGCCTGCATGAAGACCATCTAAACGAACCAAGAACATCCATGGCACGCACCGCCTCCATCAGCCGCAACACCGCCGAAACGAAGATCGCTCTGTCGCTCGACCTCGACGGCAGCGGCAAGGCCGACGTCCAGACCGGCATCGGCTTCTTCGACCACATGCTCACGCTGCTGGCCGGCCACTCGCTCTTCGATCTCAAGATCCGCTGCGACGGCGATCTGCACGTGGACGGCCACCACTCGGTCGAAGACGTCGGCCGCGCGTTCGGCACGGCGCTCGTGGAATGTCTCGGCGACCGCCGCGGCATCCGCCGCTACGGCCACTCGATCATCCCGATGGACGAGGCGCTGGCGACCGTGGCCGTCGATCTCGGCGGCCGGGCGGCCTGTGTCTTCGCCGTCGACTTCCCGGTGCCCACGATCGGCACGTTCGATTCGCAACTGGTCGAGGTCTTCTGGGAGAGCGTCGCCGCCACGGCGGGGGCCAACTTCCACGCCGTCCTCCACCACGGCCGCAATGGCCACCACATCGCCGAGGCCGTCTTCAAGGCGGCCGCGCGGGCACTGCGCACCGCGGTCGAGCCCGACCCGCGGCAGCCCGGCATCCCGAGCACCAAGGGCACGCTCACCTCCAAATAGAAAAATAGGGACGGGAGCTAATTTCGCGGCCGACGCTCCTTCTGTAGTCCGTGCCACTCGCACCGCGAAATTAGCTCCCGTCCCTATTTTTCATGAAAGCCACCATCCTGCGGGACGATGCCACGACCCCCGACGGCAAGCGCATGACGCTGCACGAGCACGACGGCGCCTTCACGATCCGCGTGGGGGGCGTCGAACTCATGTCGACCCGTCAGCACCATTCGGAGGAGCGGCTCGCGGAGTTGGCCTGCGCGCAGGTGCGCCGGCGCGGCCGGCCGCGGCTCTTGATCGGTGGGCTGGGGATGGGGTTCACGCTGCGGGCGGCGCTTGCGCAGCTCGGCCCCGACGCCACCGTGGTCGTCGCCGAACTCATGCCGGCCGTGATCGCCTGGAATCAAAACCCCGCCTACGGGCTCGGTGGCGACGCGATGGCCGATCCCCGTGTGCAGATCATCACGGGTGACGTTGCGGAAGTGCTCGAACGAAGCCGCGTCGGCTTCGACGCGATCATCCTCGACGTCGACAACGGGGCGAGCGGCCTGAGCGCAGACTCCAACGGCCTGCTTTACACCGAAGCCGGCCTCGCGATGACCCGCCGGGCCCTCAAGCCCGGCGGCTGCCTGGCGGTCTGGTCGGCGGGGGATGACCCCGCGTTCGTCGCGCGGATGAGCCGTGGCGGCTTTGACGTGACGGTGGAACGGGCCCGCACCCACGCCACGGGAGGCAGCTGGAACGCGCTCTTCATCGGCGTGGCCCGGCCGGGCCCGCCTACTCGTTGACAAACGTCTCGAGGAACCGGGCGAGGCTGTGGAAATCGCTGCCCCGCTCGACGTACCGGACGACCGTGACGAGCGTGTTGGGGTCGACGAGCTCCTCGAAGGGAACGTAGTTCAAGTCGAGCTGGCCCGACACGCTCACCATCACGCCGTTCAAGCCCCGCTCCGCGAGCGCCCGGAAGGCGCCCACGCCGAGCTGGCTGCCGAGCATCACGTCGAAGGCGTGGGGCTTCGCACAGCGGGCCTCGTAGCCGAGCTGCAGGCCGACCACCTTCCGCGAGCGGCCCGTCTGCTTCTTGTATTCGTCCGAGACGAGCTTGGCGAACATCCGCCCGAGCTGGACGTGCGAGATCGAGATGTGGCCGTGGTCGTCGCGCGGAATGCCCTCGAGCGCCTTGGCGGGCAGGTATTCTGCGAGGCCCTCCGCCATTACGATCACGCCATATTGCTTTCCCTCCTGCTCCTCGCGAACCCGCATCGTCTTGACGATCCGGCCCACCACCTCGTCGATGTTCATCACAGGCTTCACGCGGGTGTTGCCGGAGGCGTCGGTGACGGTCTCCTCGCTGCGGAATTTGCCGTGGATGTCTTCGACGCTGATCACGAGGCTCGCCTCGCCGGCGATGGCGGCCCCGTAGGAGAGCCAGCCGGCGCTGCGGCCCATCGTCTCGCAGAGGAAGTAGGAGCGGCTCGCATCGGCGTCGTAGAGCAGGTTGCGGATCTCGCCGCCGAGCGTGTCGACCGCCGTGAAGTAGCCGAACGTGAAGTCGATGCCCATGTAGTCGTTGTCGATCGTCTTCGGCAGGTGCACCACCGGGATCCGCGGGCTCCCCGCCGGGAGCCGATCTTGGAAGAGCTTCATCTTGTTGGCCGTCTTCAGCGTGTCGTCGCCGCCGATCGAGATCAGCGCCTCGACGCCGAGCGAGATCAAGCCCTCGTAGGCGTTCTTGAGCTGCTTCACCCGTTCCGCGTCTTCGAGGTGGGCCGGCGACGAGACCTTCTTACCGGGGTTGGTCCGCGCGGTGCCGAGCATGATCCCCTGGCCCGACCGGGTGCGCTTGAGAAACTCGGGCGTGATGCGGATGTAGTCCTGCCCCTCGACGAGCGGCTTCGCGGGGGAGTAGTCGGCGAGCGACGAATAGCCGTGCTTCATGCCGATCACCTCGGTGCCGTTTCGCATGAACGACGTGGCCGCCGTGGAGATCACGGCGTTGGCGCCCGGGGCGGGGCCGCCGGCGAAGAGGATGGCGACGCGACGGAAGTGGTGGACGGCCTTCGGGGGACGAGACAGCGACTCACTCATGGATAGGCTCCTGGAAACATTGGGCGCGAGGGGGCGCGGGGGGGCAGGATTGCGGCGACTGGATCACTTCGCCAGCAACACCCGCTCCACGAACGTCGTGTCGATCTGGGCCTCGTGGAAGGCGGCGTTCGACAGGATCTCGAGGTGGATCGGCACGGTGGTCTTGATGCCTTCGATCCGGAGTTCCTTGAGGGCCCGGATCATCGTGTCGATCGCCTCTTTGCGGGTGGGCTGGTGGACGATCAGTTTGCCGACGAGCGAGTCGTAGGTGGGGGGCACGACGTAGCCCGTCGTGGCATGCGAATCCCACCGCACACCGAAGCCGCCCGGGGCGATGATCCGCTCGATCTTCCCGGGGCAGGGGCGGAAGTTGGCGGCCGGGTCTTCCGCGTTGATGCGGCACTCGATCGCGTGGCCACGGGGCACGATGTCGGCCTGCTTCAGATTGAGCTTCTCGCCGGCCGCGACGCGAATCTGCGCCTTCACGAGGTCGATCCCGCTGACCATCTCGCTCACCGGGTGCTCCACCTGGATGCGGGCGTTGACCTCGATGAAGTAGAAGTTGTCCTGCTGATCGACGATGAATTCGACGGTGCCGGCCGAATAGTAGCCCGCCGTCTTCGCAAGCCGGACGGCCGCGTCGGCCATCTTCTGCCGCGTGGCCTGCGGCAGGCGAGGGGAGGGGCTCTCCTCGATCAGTTTCTGATGCCGCCGCTGCGTGGAGCAGTCGCGCTCCCAGAGGTGGAAGACGTTGCCGTGCTGGTCGCCGAGGATCTGGATTTCGACGTGCCGCGGCCGCTCGATGTATTTCTCGATGTAGATGCCGGGATTGCCGAAGGCCGCCTGGGCCTCGGCCGACGCCTGCTGCCACGCGCTCGCGAGGGCGAGGTCGTTGGCCGCCACGCGCATGCCCTTGCCGCCGCCGCCGGCCGTGGCCTTGAGCAGCACCGGGAACCCGATCTCGCGGGCGACCTTCACGGCCTCCTGCTCGCTCGAGATGATGCCCTCGCTGCCCGGAACGGTCGGCACACCCGCCTCGCGGGCCAGCGCCCGCGCGGAATTCTTGTCGCCCACCCGCTCCATCGCCTCAGGCGTCGGCCCGATGAAGCCGATGTCGCACGACCGGCAGACCTCGGCGAAGTGGGAGTTTTCGGAAAGAAAGCCGTAGCCGGGATGGATCGCCTGGACGTTGCCGATCTCGGCGGCGCTGATCACGCGATCGATCCGCAGGTAGCTGTCGGCCGCGCGGGCGGGGCCCACGCAGATCGTCTCGTCGGCGAGCTCGAGGTAGGGCGCACCGCGGTCGGCCTCGCTGTAGATCGCGACCGTCTCGATGCCCATCTCTCGGCAGGCGCGGATCACCCGCAGGGCGATCTCACCGCGGTTGGCTATCAGAATGCGCTTGAACATGGCTTCCGTGGGCTGGGGGTGACGACTAGCCCTCGGGATCGACCTTGATCAGCGGCTGGCCAAACTCGACCGGGGCACCGTTCTCGACGAGGATCGCCACCACCTGCCCCGAAACGCCGCCGGGAATCTCGTTGAAGACCTTCA
>JBIIQM010000064.1:0-18294 GCA_044342075.1 Pirellulales bacterium | reverse complement strand
GTAGGTGACAAGCGCAGGCAGGATGCCGGAGCGCAGTCACCTCCGAGCGAGCGAAGGGCATGGATGCCCGAAGCGAGCGTCCGGCGACGGGGTACGGGTCACCCGAAGCCGGATTGGGCGAGTTGAGGCTCTGAGTCAGTCGAACGGCCGGCGCGGTTCGCGCTTCACGACGGGCTCTTCGTCTTCGTCCTCATCGGCGGGCTCTTCCTCGTCGTCTTCCGTCGGCGCCTCGATTGCCGGCGCTTCCTTGCCGCCGTCGAGCGACGCCTCCTCGACCTCCTGCCGCTCTCGCCAGGGTTTTTCCTTTTCGTAGCTCGCCAGTTCGCTTGCGAGTTGCTCCTTCACCTCCGGCGACGGGTCACCCGTCTCCACCGCCTTGCGGCTGTATTCGCGGGCCTTCGCGAAGTCGCCCGTCTCGGCGTAGCCGGCGGCCAGGGTGCTGATGATGTGGGCCTGCTTCCACTCGGTCTTCTCACAGGCCTTCGTCGCCAGCTCGATCGACCGCTTGCCGTCGCGGAGTTCGTCGTCGGGCGAGGTCGCCAGCAGCCAGGCGAGGTTGTTGAGCACGCCGTCGTTGTCGGCGTCGAGCGCGAGCGCCTTTTCCAGGTCGGCGAGGGCCGCCTTGTGGTCGCCGATCGAGATCGCCGCGTCGCTGCGGCCGCGGCGGCTCAGGAACTGTTTTTCGTCGAGCTCGAGCGCCCGGGTGAAACGCCGGATCGCCTCGCGCGGCTGCTTCGCGGCGAGATAGAGCATGCCGAGCTGGCCGACGAGCACGGGATCGTCGCCGTTCTTCGACACGAGCATGCGAAAGTCGCGGATCGCGGCGGGGTAGTCGTTGGCCTCGGCGGCCATCAGGCCGCGGAGCTCGAGGGCGGCGGGATGATCGGGCTGTTTTTCGAGCACCCGCTCGAGGTCGGCCGTGGCCTGTTCGGTGTTGCCCGCCTGCTGGTGGATCCGCGCCCGCAGCACGAGCGGGATCGCGTCATCCGGCTCGAGTTCGATCGCTTTGTCGAGGTCGGCGATCGCCTTCGGCTGCTCCCCCTTGAGCGCGAGCACGCGGGCCCGTTGCAACAGGGCGCCGGCGGCGTCGGGATCGACCTCGAGCGCCTTGTCGAACGTCTCGAGCGCCTTGTCGAGCTTGTTCTCCATCATGTAGGCCATGCCGAGCGCTTCGAGCAGCGAGGCGTCGTCGGGCTTCTCCTCGATGGCCACCTCGAGGTCGGCGCGGGCCTTCTCGAAATCGTCGTCGAGGAGGTGAAACAGGCCGCGGGTGCGGCGGATGTCGGCATCGCGCGGGGCGAGTTCGACGGCCTTGTCGTAGGCGGCGGCCCGCTTCTCTTCGTCGGCGTCTTCGAGATTCCCGAGGATGACATGGGCCTGGGCGATCTGCAGGCGGTCGTCGCCGCCGAGTTCGACCACCTGCTCCGCCGCCTTGACGGCCCGCTTGCGGTCGCCGCCGGGGAGCGATTCGAGCCGCGCGATCATCAGCTGGGCCGCGCCGAGCTTCGGGTCGCGCTCGATCGCCTCGTTGAGATCGCGCATCGCATAGGAGCGCATCCGCGGCCATTGCGGGTCGGGCGTGGGGGAGTCGAAGATCGCCTCGACCACCATGCCGGCGCGGTCGATCAGCGTGCCCGTATAGAGATTCTCCGCGAACTTCTTCGATTCATCGTCGAGTCCCTTGTCGAGGGCCGACTTGCAGCGTTCGAGCACGGTGCCGAAGTCGTCGAGATTGTCGGCGCCGAGCTTGGCGTCGATCGCCGCGTCGAGATCGGCCTGGCCGGGCTCGTCGGCGCGAGCCGCGCCAACGCAGAGGCCGAGCAGGAAAATGACCGACAGGAAAAGACTCTTCGTCATGGAATGGCTCCTCGCGACGCCAATAGTATGCGGCAAGCCCCCCGTGGAAGGCTACGCACGTTTCAGAGGGGCGCCGGCAGGTCGCGGCGGGCGAAGACGGCGGCGCCGACGAAATAGGCGGTGATTCCGAGCCCCAGGAGCACGCCGTCATACACCCCGAGCAGCCGCCACGATGCGGCTGGATCGCCCACCAGCCGCTGCGGCTCGTAGGCATTGAGGATCGAGAGGTAGCCCACCCAATCCAACGACGAACTCAGCCGGCCGACAAGCTTCGCGAGGATCGAAAAGACGTAGAACCCGCAGAGGATGCCGATCGTCCGCCAGCGGTGGCTGTCGAAGGCCGACACGCAGGCCGCGATGCCGGCCATGCAAACCATGAGCCCGAAGACATTGGCAGCGGCCGGGATGAATCGCGTCGGCGACACGAGGCCGGCCCACGGTCCGAAGGCCACGGCCGTGTAGACGGCGGCGTAGAGAACGCCGCAGAGCAAGGCCGCGCCGGCGGTCGTGGCGAGGGCCTGCGTCACGAAGACGGCCAGCCGCGTCACGGGCTGCGCGAGGATCATCTCCATCGTGCCCCGTTCGAGCTGGCCGGAGACGGCATCGCTGCCGCGGGTGATGCCCCAGACCGTGGCGGCGAGCACGACGACGGGATCGACGAAGGCGAGCGCCACCCGGCCGGCATGTGTGGCCACCTCCGAGAACGGCACGCCGGAAAGCCGCTGCCAGTCTTCGGGGATCGCCCGCAGGAGCACCTCCTGAAACGCGTTCATCGGGATCTGGGCCGAGAGCCAGAGATAGATCCACGGAAATGCCGTCCAGAGCGCGGCGAACGAGAGGAGCAAGACGCGCTGGTCGCCCCAGGTCTTTCTCCAGATGGCGGTGTTGAACATGGTGTCAGCCTGACTTGGTTCGTCCATGAAAACGGTCGTAGACGGCGCCGAGGCCGATCGGCTCGATCTGCACCTCCTCGAGCGGCAGCGTCGCGAGCCAGCCCAAGAGCGGCGTGATCGAATCCGACGACTCGATCACGACCGTGCCATCGGCCTCCTGGGCCACCGTCGCATGCGGCGCGACCGATGCGGGCAGCTGGCCGAGCCTGCCCGTCAGCCGGGCCGTGATCCGGTGGCTGCGGCGCACGTCGGCGATCGATTGCTCGTGCACGAGTCGGCCGGCCCGCACGATCGCCACGCGGTCGCAGGTCGTCTCCACTTCGGAGAGGACGTGCGACGAGAAGATCACGGTGCGGCCCGCGGCCCGCGCCTCGCGCACGAGGTCGAGCACCTCGGCCCGCGCCGTGGGGTCGAGGTTCGCCGTCGGCTCGTCGAGGATCGTGACCGCGGCTTCGGTGGCGATCACGGCGGCGAGCGCGAGCTTCTGCCGCATGCCCGTGCTCATGCGGGCCACCTGCCGCGAGCAATCGAGGTCGAGCCGCGCCGCCACCGCCCGAGCGCGTTCGCGACGGCACTCCGGCCGCAGGCGGGCGAAGAAGTCGAGCACCTGGTGGCCGTTCATGCGGCGGAAGAGCCGGGCCTCGCCCGGCAGGTAGGCGGTGCGGCCGCGCACGGCGAGCGATTCCCGCTCGCAATCGAAGCCGGCGACCCGGGCGGTGCCCGACGTCGGGCGGATGTAGCCGAGCAGGAGCCGCAGGAGCGTGGTCTTGCCGGCGCCATTGGGGCCGAGCAGGCCGAAGACCTCCCCTTCGCGCACGGTGAGCGAGCAGCCGTCGAGCGCCGTGAAGGCGCCGTATCGCTTCGTGAGGTGGTCGGTGTGGACGAGCATGCTGCGGTCAGGTGACGAAATAATAGCCGGCCAGGGCGAAGGCGATGATTGCGACCGCGCGGCGGACGATGCGGGCCGGGAGCCGACGGGCCACGGCCGAGCCGGCGAGGCCCCCGGCGACCGCCGCCACGGCCATCACGGCGGCGTGCGGCCAGGAGACGTCGTGCCCGCCCAGCAACGATCCGGCCGCGAAGAAGGCGGCGGCCGCGCCATTGACCACCATGCCGAGCACGTTCTTGACGGCGTTGAGCCGATGGATGTCGCCGAGCCCGAGAAGCCCGAGCACGGCGAGCATGAGGATGCCGATGCCGGCGCCGAAGTAACCGCCATACAGCGAGACAAGCAACTGCAGCCCGCAGACGAGCGGAATGCTCGCGGCCCGCGGGGCGGAGTTCGAGGCGGCGCGCACCAGATAAGGCTGCGCCGCAAAGAGGATCGCCGCCGTGAGGATGAGCCACGGCACGAGCGCATCGAACAACGCCGGCGGCAAGGCCACCACGAGGACCGCGCCGGCCACCGCGCCGATCACGCTCGGCACGAGCAGCCACCGCGCCCAGGGCGGCTGGCCGACGCGTTCGCCGGAATAAGCCCAGGCTGCCGCGAGGGCCCCGGGCCAGAGCCCGATCGTGCTCGTGGCATTGGCCGTGACGAGCCGCGTCGCCTCGGCGGGCAGGATCGCGGCGAGCACCGGGAAGGTGAGGATCGTGCCACCGCCGGCTACCGAATTGACCGCCGCGGCGAGAAACGTCACCGCCGCAAGCAGCGCGAAGCCCGCCGCCCCGCCCCATTCCACCGGGCCGGCAACCGCCTGAACCGCATCGATCATGGTTTTGCCTGCGGCGGCGGCGGTTTGTCCTGCGGAGGCAGTTTGGCCTGCGGCGGCGGATCGTCGTATCTGCCGGGCCCGCAGTCGATCACCGCGTAGCCGGCCCAGAAGAATGGATGCCGCGCATCGGGGAGCACGGCACCGGGCGATTGCTTGAGCCGCGGCTCGCGGGCTGGATCGGGCTGCTCGGCGCCGACGAGCTCGACCGCACGGTGCCAGCTTTCAACGACCGACGGCGGCGCGGCCTCGTCGGCCGGAATGGCCGACACGTCGCGGATGAATTCCTCGACGAGATCGACGGCGAGCTTGCCCCCGGTTCGCCAGCGGCTCACCACCGCGGAACGGGCGCCGGCGGCCAGCAGGTCGGTGGCGGCGATGAAGAGATCGTCGCCGGCACGCGGAGGCATCTTCGAGAGCCCGCCGGCCATCGCCGTCTGAAACCCCGGCAGCACGACGAGCCGCGGCCGCTTGAGCGGCGGCGCGAGCCAGTCGCCGAATGTCATGCCCCCTTTGGCGGCCGTTCCTGCCACGAGCGGCCGGCCGGCGATCGGCCCGTCACCGGACAACTCATCTAGGATCACGAGCGATTCGCAGAGCGATGCCACGGCCGGCGCGGGGGCGGCACGGTTGACCCCGTCGATCGACACCACGCGGTCGCAAGCCTGCGAGAGGCGATCGACCGCTTCCTGCGCAGCCTCCGGCTTCGAGCCGCGAAACATCTTGCCCACGTGAACGCCTATCGCTCCGCCAGCCCGCCCCGCTTCGAACCGCATCACGGCCAGGCTCCGCGTCGGGCAGTAGCGGACGCGGCAGACATCCCGCAACAGCTGCGGCTTGGGCGCATCGGCATCGGCCGTCGGGTCATCGGCCGCCACGTTGCGGGCCGACCCGACAGGCAGCAGCTCGAAGGGCAGATACCAGAGCGGACCATCGGGCACGATCACCAGTTCGTCGATCTGCTCGCCGAGCGCGACCTTCGAGTTTTCGAAGAGCAGCCGTTCGATCCGCTCCGCCGCCGGCCGCCAGTCGGTCTCCAGCAATCGTTCCGTCGAAACCGGACCGACGGAATCGACGAGGCCGATCGCCTTCGCGAGCGCCGCGATCTCCTTCGCGACGGCCGCCGGGTTTTGCACCTGCCAGGTCGTGGACTGCGCATTCGATTCGAGCGCCCCGAGGAGGCCGGCCGCCGTCCAGTGAAACGACAGGATCAGCCGCCGCGGCGGCAGCCTGCGCTGGATCTCCTGCATCGGCGTGAGCGGCGGAAAATCAAACTGCGTCGGATCCCGCCCCGCCGCGATCGCGGCCACGAGCTGCCCGCGGCGCTGCACGAGCTTCGCGTACGCGGCCCAGTCGTCGTCGCCCGCCGGTGGTGCCGCGGCCGCATCTGCCGGCGGCTTGCCCTTCTCCAGGAGCGCCGCGGTGAGCGGCGCACGAACCCGATTCATCTCGTCGATCACGCGGGCGAGTTCCGGCTGACGGGCGAGCAGGCCGGCGCGCCGGGCCGCATCGGCAGGGGGCAAGGCCTCCGCATCGGCGCCGATGAGCGTCTCGATCGCCGTGCGGCGGCCGCCGAGCGGCTGGGCGGCGAGCCACCGCCCGCGGAGCCGCGCCTCGGCCGCCTGCAACAACGCTTCCTTGCCGCGACGCGATGCCGCGGCCACCCAGGTTTCGAAAGCCTCGACTCGGCGTCCGCAAACCGCGGCGAGCGTGCCGAGCGGATCGACCGTGAATTCGCGCGGCGCCGGATCGCCGAGCAGCTTGGCAAACAGCGCGTCGGCCTGCCGATCGGAGATGTCACTCGATCCGGAAAGCAGCCGTTCGACGAGCAGCGAGGTCTGGAAGAGCCGCGGCGAACGCGTCTGGGCGATCGTGAGCGATCGCGCGAGATCGGCGTCGCCGCTGGACGTGTCGCCCGCGGCATAGCCCGCCAGCGCCGCCGCATAGGCCGCCTGCGCGCCGCACGCGCCTTGCCCCAGCCCGCCCCGCATCAACCGGCCATCGAGCTCGCCGAGCAGTTTGACCGCGGCCCGCGGATTGCCCGCTGCGGCCGCTGCCTCGGCCTGCATGGCGAGCAGCCGCGATCGGAGCGACGGAAAGTTGCCCCGCGCCCATTCGGCGGCATTGGCCAGCGCGCCGGCCACGTTGGGATTGCCCGCCGCCATGTGCGCGGCGAAGGCGAGCCGAAACGCCTCCTCGAGCGCCCGCAGATCGCCCTGATCGGCGGCCGTGAACGTGGCCTCCTCCAGGTATTTGGTGGCGGCCGCCGGCTGGTCGCCGTCGAGCGCGATCCGGCCGAGCACGATCAGCGCCCACGCGGTGAGCGGATGGTCGAATTGATTCTCGACGAGCAGGCCGCGGTTGAGCAGCGGCGCCGCCTGCTGGGGCTTGCCTTGCGCCCAGTAGGCGATGCCGAGCGCGACGTCGATCCACGATTGCGAATAGTGATTCGGCGGCGCGGGCCGCTTGGCGAGCGCCTTCGTCGCCTCGTCGAGCGCCAGCCCCTCGCGCGACAATTCCCCGAGGATGTCGGCGCGTCGATAGAGTGCGATTACGAGCGCCCGCATGATCTCCTGCGGGCGGATGGGATAGAGCGCCGGCGCCGTGAGCACGCCCCCTTGCTTGAGCACCTGCTGCGGATCGGCACCACCCATGCGGATCGAGATCGTGTCGGGCATCGCGGCCGATGTGACATTGCGCTGGCTGCGGCCCCACGTCGCCGCATGTTGCCCGGGTACCGGCCTGAGTGGCTGCTGCGGAAACTGCACCGCGAGGAGCCAATCGCGGTGGGTCGCCGCGAGGAGCAGCGCCTCGTCATAGGCCGCCACCGCCTCGCGAAAACGTCCGAGCTCGAACTGCGCCTCCCCCACGACGGCCGCGCTGGCGATCGAATCGATCCAACGAACCGCCCCGGCGCGAATGCCACCGCGATACTCGCGCGAGGCGATGTCGAGCGCCGCGGCGAAATCGCCCACCGCGAGCGCAGCGAGGGATTGCTCGTAGCCCAGCCCGGGAACGGTCTCGCCGCCGGGAAGTCCGCCCAAGCCCGGCTGCAATACGATCGGGCCGGCTTCAACGCCTTGCGGGAAAGCCCGCGGCGCCGGCCAGATGAGAAGGGCAACGATCAACGCGTGGCGGACGGGCTTGAGGCCGCTCATGCCCAAGTTGTACCCGAAGCGGCATCAATCGAGCGCCTGGAACGCGGCGATCTGATGTCGGCAATCTGGGAAGCCGGGGGCACGGCGATGGCAGTCTGGGCAACATGCCAGATACGAGCATGGCCCGACTGTGACGGTTCTTCAAAGTTTCGCGGTCGTGACGGTCGATAGCGATCTCGAGCCCGACGAATGGTTCGGGCGCACGAGGCAGAGGCACGACCATGGCCCCCACGGCACGCACTCGCAACGAACGGCACGCGACCACCGCGATCGCCCTCCTGTCTTTCGGGCTCGCTGGGCTATCGCTCACGGGCTGCCAGGTCGACGTCGGCGGTCAGACGCTGCCGAGCGCCTACTACCTGCAGGACGACATCCAGTACTTCCCTGCCGGCCCCGAGTTCAAGCTCGCGAAGGAAGCCGCCGCGCAGAAGGCCTACAAAAAAGAACTGGCCGAGAACGACACCTGCAAGACCTGCAAGTAGGGTAGGCTTCAGCCTGCCTGTCTTCACGCTTCACGCCAGTCATCGGCGTCAACTCGCCCAACCCGGCACGGGCCTGCACATGCCCTCTCGCCGGACGCTCGCTACGGACATCCTGTCCTTCGCTCGCTCGGATGCTGACTTCGCTTCGCCATCCTGGCTGCGCTCGTCAGCATACGCCGGCGAGAGGGCATGTGCAGGCCCGTGCCTCCCCGCATTCAGTAGGACAGGCTTCAGCCTGTCAGCAATCAAGACAGGCTAAAGCCTGTCCTACTAGAGACGTAGGCGTTGGGTGACCCGTGCCCCGCTCGCCGGCGTAGGTGACCAGCGAAGGCAGGATGCCGAGAGCGCAGTCACCTCCGAGCGAGCGAAGGGCAGGATGCCCGTAGCGAGCGTCCGGCGATGGGGTACGGGTCGCCCGAAGCCGGGTTGGGCGCGTTGCCCCCCAGCCGCTTGTGGAACCAGCAGCCCGTGCGTAAACTCCCCGCCCGTGGGTTGACGGCCCTTTTTTATGAGTCACAATGAGTGACTCGTGGGTTTTCAGCCCTTTTCAGACTGGGCAGCCACGAGCAGTGCGATCTTTCGAGCCCATTTCGCATGACAGCCGCCCCAGAATTGCTGATCGGCGAGCACATTCGCACGCTCGACGAGCGATTTCGGCTGGCCATTCCGCCGGAGCTCTCGCAGCCGCTTTTGGCTTCGGGCTCGCGGCTGGTGCTCGCGAAGGAACGGGCCGGTTGTCTTTCGCTTTGGCCTGCCGCGATCTGGAAGCCGCGGATCGATGCGGCCGTCGACGTGGTGCGCAGCAAATTGCAGGCGGGGCTGCTCGCCCAGCGGGTCGGGCAGCTGCAGGATCTCGGCCGGCTGCTTTCGACGCGGCACAAGGTGGTGTCGCTCGCGGCCCGCGGCCGGCTGGTGGTGCCCGAAGGATTCAGGGAGTTTCTCGGTGTGGAGCCGGGGGGCGACCTGCTCGTGGTGGGGGCGGCTGTCTGCGTGGAACTCTGGCAGCCCGCCGCCTGGACAGCATTTGTTTCGAGCGAGATTCAAGAGTTTCGGCGACGGATCGACGAACTCACGGCCTGACGATTTTTGGCCATGCCCGGATGAGAGGAGCGGTTTGACCTGTCGGTCTCATCCGGCCAGGAAACACGAACGCCAAGGAACGGGCCCCATCAGCACGGATGCTGCCGAGGGACCTCCTCCGGGCATGGCCCTTTTTAACGACAATCTCTCGGCAAACTCACCCGAAGCTCGCAAAGGCTGCGGTTCATTGACACACCGAGAGAGCCGTTCGTAAAGTGTTGAGAAGGCGGTTTTTGCGGCAATTCTGCCGCTGCGCCGCCGGCCTCGACGCTCCCTCTGGATCAACCCATGGCTCGCAGCGTGCCCTGTTGGGGAATCGATATCGGCAAGTGCGCGCTGAAAGCGGTCCGCTGCCAGGCATCGTCCGAGCCCCGCAAGATCACAGCCGACGCCTTCGACTACGTCGAGTACCCGATGCTGCTCACGCAGCCGGAGGCGGATCCCGTCGAGTTGGTGCGGGCCGCCTTGGCTGAATTCGTCAGCCGCAACAAGCTCAAGGGCACCCGGGTGGCGATTTCGGTGCCCGGCCAGTCGGGCCTGTCGAAATTCATCAAGTTGCCTCCGATCGAGGCAAAGAAGATCCCCGACATCGTCAAGTACGAGGCCCGTCAGCAGATTCCCTTCCCGCTGGAGCAAGTGGTCTGGGATTGGCAGCGGCTGCCCGGCGGCATGGAAGAGGGCGGCTTCGTCATCGATGCCGAAGTGGCCGTCTTCGCGATGAAGCGGGAGCAGGTCTTCAAGGCGCTCACACCGCTCACGCAGGCGGGCGTCGAGGTGGACATCGTGCAGCTCTCGCCGATCGCGCTGGCGAACATGGTGATGTTCGACCAATTGCCCGATCCGGCGACTGTCGATCCCGAGAAGCCTCCGGCCTCGATCGTGCTGGTGTCGATGGGGGTCGATTCCACCGACCTCGTGGTCACCAACGGCATGCGGATCTGGCAACGCAGCATGCCGATCGGCGGTAGCAATTTCACCAAGGCCCTCGTGCAGGGCATGAAGCTCACGTTCGCCAAGGCCGAGCACCTGAAGCGCAATGCCGTGCGGGCCGAAGATCCGAAGATGGTCTTCAAGGTGATGCGGCCGGTGTTCGACGAGTTCGCCGCCGAACTGCAGCGGTCGCTCAATTATTTCACCGGTTCCGACCGCACCGCCACGATCGGCAAGGTGTTGCTGCTCGGCAATGCGACGCGGCTGCGGGGCCTCTCCGACTTCGTTGCCAAGCAGCTGCAGTTGGACGTGGGCAAGCTCGAGTCATATCGCGGACTGGAAGGCGCCGCCGTGACGTCGGCGCCGGCCTTCCGCGAAAACCGGCTCGCGTTTGGAACCGCCTATGGCCTCGCGCTGCAGGCCACCGGCAGCGCGGCCATTCGCTCGAACCTCCTGCCGCGCGAGATCGTCGTCGATCGGCTGATCGAGGCGAAGAAGCCGTGGGCCGTCGGTGCCGCCGCAGGTCTGCTCGCGGCGGCGGCGATCAGCTTCGCCGGAATGTTCTTCGCCTGGACCACCTACGCGCCCGATCTCTATGCGGCCGCCTTCGCGCAGGCCGATGGTGTGAAGAACCAGTCGGGGGCGGCCGTCTCCGCGTTCGAGGAGGTGAAGCGGAAGCAGGACGAGGCGATCGCGCAGCAGCAATACCTGCTGCGGTTCGAGGACCGGCGATTCCAGATGATCGACATGCTGCGGGCGGTCGAGACACTGCTGCCGAGCGACGACCCGGGCAAGGTGCCGGAGAATCCCGCCGACCGCAACGAGCTCCACATCGAGCGGATCGACTGCCAGTATTTCCCCGACCTCGCAACCTGGTTCGCGGGCGTGAAGGCGAAGTGGGATGAGACGCACCCGGCCGAGGAGCCGGCGGAAGAGGACGAGGCAGAGGACGGCGCGACTCCTCCTCCACCACCGGCCGGAGAAGACGGTGCCGTGCCGCCCGTCGACGGCGAAGGAGCTCCTCCGGCTGCGCCGCCGGCGGTGACCGGTCCGACCGGTCCGGGCTGGGTGGTCGAGATGAGCGGCTATCACTACCACAACGAGGATCATCACAAGCCGGAGGAGAGCGCGCAATTCGTCCGCTCGACGATCGTGAAGGGGCTGCTCGGCGAGGGGAAGAAGGTGGCGGTGGCGGCCGGTCCACTCGCCGGCCAGCTTGTGGGCCCGGCCGACATCGGCATCGGCTTTCCTGTCATCGTCGCTTCGTCGCCGGTGAGGCCGGTTCGCATCCCGCAGGGGGGCGCCGCTGTGGGGGCGGCTGCTGCCGGGGCGCCTGCTGCCCCGGCTCCGTCGGATTCAGGGCCGGAAACGATTCCCGACCTCGCCCTCAGGCGGTTTGACTTCACGCTGCAGTTCAGCTGGCAGCCGACGTCTCCCGGAGCCCCGAAGCCGCCCCCCGCCGCGCCCCCGCCCGGCCCTGCCGCCGAAACCTTCTGACATCGCCCGCCGCCCCTCGCCTGCAACCCATGGTTCAGATTCCCGACAACGTCCGGCCGTATATCGACTTCGTCGTGAAGCAGCATTTCTGGCTGCTCATGCCGCTCGTGCCGCTGTTGGTGCTGCCGCTCCTCTTCATGGCCAACGGTTCGCTTGGGGAGCAGATCGTTGCCGCCCGCGGCCAGATCGACAGCCGGCTGTCGGCATTGCAAAGCGTGCAGGGAATGCAGCCGCATCCGAATGAATCTTGGTCGGAGCAGATCAACAAGCGCACGAACGCCGTCAAGCGAGAGACCCTCGCCGAATGGCAGAAGTTTTGGGAAAGCCAGCAGCCGCTTCGCGTCTGGCCGGCCGCGCTCGGCGATGACTTCGTTGAGCGGGCCGCGGCATTGAAGTCCGATGGCAAGCTGCCACGCAAGCTCCTCGAGCGATATCAAAACGGTGTGCGGGCGCTCGTCCGCCAGCTTCCGGCCCGCATGGGCGCCGATGAGGTGATGGTCGATCCCGTCGCACCCGCGGCCGGGCCCGGCGGCCCCCCAGCCCAGCCAGTCCAGGCGGTTCGCTCCAACAAGCTCGTCATCTGGAGCCCCGAAGATCAGAAGCGGATTTACACGTCGTTCGACTGGGAGAAGCCGCCATCGACGATGCAGGTGGTGCTCGCCCAGGAAGAGCTCTGGGTCTATGGATTGCTTTGCGATTCGATTGCGCGCGTGAACAAGGTGGCGGCCGGCCCCTACAACTCGCCGATTCCACTCGTGCAGCAGCTGGCGATCGGCTACGCGGCGGCGGAAGACGATCCGGGCGGTTCGCGCGGTGGCCGCATCCTCGTCTTGGCCGCGCCCGCGGCGGGCGGCATGCCGATGGGTGAAGACGGCGCGCCGCCTCCGATGGAAGGAGCGGGGCCCGCTCCCGCTGCGGCCCGGCCGCCTCATCCGCGGTTCGGCGGAGGCGGTGGTCAGGGGCCCGGCGCCCCCACGCCCCCGCCGCCACCGCCGGAAGAGGGCGGCGGTGCGCCAGCCGCTTCGCCGGATGACCCGCTCAAGAACTGGATCTACGTCGATTTCAACGGCAAGCCGCTTTCCGCACAGGAGCTCGCCGCTTCGCCCGACGCGACGATGGTCCATCTGATGCCGTTTACGATCCGCGCGGTGATCGATGAACGGTATCTCGACGCATGGCTCGTCGATCTCGCTCGCACGCCCGTGCCGATCGACGTGCGTCAGGTGAGAATCAATGCCGGTGCGGCTGGATCGCAGCCGCAGCCCGGCGCTGCGCTGCCGGAAGTCGGGCCCGTGGGGCAGACCTCATCGGCGACGAGTGGTCGCCGTCATGATGTCGTCGTGGAAATCCGCGGCACGGTGGCGCTTGCCACGCCGCCCGACGAAAAAGTGCTCGGCATCGAGCCTGAGCCGCAGGCGGAGCCGGCTCTCCCTGCGGAGCCTGCCGAGCCTGCCGAAGCTCCAGAGCCCGAGGCGCCCGCCGACGCGCCACCGGAGCCGGCCACCGAGCCCGTGCCGCCAGCCGATGCGCCGCCAGCCGATGCGCCGCCAGCCGATGCGCCGCCGCCGGTCGAAGCCGCCCCACAGCCCGAACAGCCTGCCCCCGCCGTCCAGGAGCCTGCGGCATGAAGCGGCCCAGCATCAAACTCGACAAAGACGCGATCATCGACTTCTTCCTGAGGCACGTCGAGAAGATTGCCGTGGCCGCCATCGCGGTGCTTGCGTGCGGCATGGTGTGGGGGGGCATCAATGCCGTCCGCACGATGCCGGCCGGCCCCGGTCAACTGCCGAAGGCCATCGTCGATGCATCGAACCGCACGACCAGCCACATCCAATCGGCAAAGCAGCCGCCCGCCGACGCGCTCAAGAATTCGGAGCTCACCAAGCTCATCGATCCTTGGCGGTCGCCCGAGATCGCCGGTCCTCCGCCGCTGCCGCTCTGGAACAAGCCGCTCTTCGAGGAACGAACGAAGCGGACGGGACCGGAGGTCTTTCCGATCGAAGACCTGCGGGCGGTCGCGGGCGTCGCGCTCTTTCCCGCCAAGGAGCAGCCTGTGGGCCCCGCAGCCCCCAATCCGGCCGACGTCGAGCCGGCTCCCAAGAAAAAGGGACAGAAACGCGGCGGACGCGCTGGGGGCCAACAGCCCGCGCTCGATGCCGCCGTGCCACCGGGATTCGGACCCGAGTTTGGCGGCCAGGCCGCGCCGCCCGGCGGCGGCCCACAGGCCGCGGCTGTCCGTGGCCGGCTCGTGCCGTATTGCATCGTCACCGGACTGATCCCCGTCGCGAAGCAGGCGGGCGATTATCGCGAGCGGTATGAGGGGGCGACCTACCGCGATCCGAAACGCGACGAGCCTTTGTGGAGCGATTACCTCGTCGAGCGGTCGGTGGTGGTTCCCGGCGGCCGCGACAACTGGGAAAAGATCGACATGCGCGTCGTGGCGAAGCAGGCCCAGAAGGATTGGGCCGGCGTGCAGGCCGAGCAGTTGCCGCCCGGCTTTCTGCTTTCCGCCGACAAAAATCCAGGCGCTGGCGCCATTGCCTATGCCACGCCGCTGCCCCAACTCGTCGGCGACGCCTGGGGCACGGAGTCGATGCATCCCTGGTTCGTCGAACAGGCCCGCAAGGCGATTGCCGAGCAGGCGGCCGCCGCGAAGCGGGCCCAGGACCAGACGGAACCGCAGGTCGCGACTGAGAATCCGCTCGCGGGGCCGGAGTTCGAGTCGCCGCTCGATGCCCCGCAGCCGGGCCAGCCGATGGCACCCATGCAGCAGCCGGGAGAATCCGGCATCCGCCTGGATGCCGCAGGGCGGCCGATCGCCGACCTCGACTACCGGCTCTTCCGGTTCGTCGACACGACGGTCGAGATCGGCAAGGCATACCGCTACCGCGTGCGGCTGTCGCTCTGGAATCCCAATTACAAGCTGCCGACCCAATACCTCTCCCAGGCGGCGCTCGCGAAGGACGCCAAGCTTCCGTCGCAGACGAGCAACGTCACCGAGCCGGTCAGAGTGCCGGGCACGACGAGCCTGGCCGTGCGCCCGCTGCAAAAGGCGGATACGAAGAAGTTCAAGCCGGGCATGATGGAAGTGCTCGTGCTTGCGGAAGATTCCGCCACCCAAAGCTACACGCTTCGCAGCCTCGTCACCGAGATCGGCGGCTTCGCAAATATCGACAAGCGGCTCAACCGGCCTGCCGAGACGCGCGTGCGCGGCGCCGACATCGACACCAACAGCGTGCTCGTGGACATGCGCGGCCGGCAGGAAAATCGCGCCGAGGCCCGCGCTGCCAAGCCGACACCGCCGCCGGAGCCGCTCGAGATGCTTTTTTTGCGGGAAGACGGGTCGTTCGAGATGGCCTCGGCGGCCGATTCGCAACTGCTCGTCGATCGCTACATCGGCACGCTCCCGGCGATGCAGGAGCAGAAACCTGACCGCGACGAGCCAGAGCAGCCGGCCGCCAATCCCTTCGGAAACCCGTTTCAGCGATGAGCACGCTTCACTTGGAAAAACCGCGTTGCCGCGTCCTGCCGGCCGCCGTGTCCATCGCCTTCGCTGCATGGCTCGTGACCGCCGCGCCGGCGCTGGCCCAGGGCGAACCGAAATACCTCGGGTGGTCGAAGGTGGAAAATGCCCGCGAGATGCGGGAGCTCAAGGACAAGCTCCGCGATGGCTCCGCGCTCGATGCCGAGTCGCGGGAGTTTGTCCGGCAAACCGTGCTGCCTCAATTGGCGCTCGAAGAAAACTCTTCCACGATCGAGCGGACCCGGCGCCGGATGCGTGAGGTCCTGCTGACCGAGATCGAAGACGAAAAGGCATTCGCCGACGTGTCGCGGCTCGTCGCCGATTTCATGACGGCCCTTGTCCGCGATGGCGATGCCGAACCGGCCGTGCGAGTCAACGCGATGCTGCTCGTCGGCGAGATGCGCGGCAAGGATGGCAAGCCGTGGCCGCCGGTCAGGCCGACGCTCGCGGCGGCGGCCGGTGATGCCCAACTGCCGCTGGAGGTGCGGATCGCAGCGATTGCGGGCCTCGGCCGGCATGTCGAAGCCTGCCGAGGCGACGCCGAGGCCACCGCCGCACTTGCCAAGGCGGCGGGGCCGGCCATCATGGCGATCCTTGCCGAGCCGGTCGTGAGCGACAGGCGGGCTGAACAGGAATGGCTCGCCTCGCGGGCGGTTTCGCTTCTGCCCGCGCTCGTGCCGACGGCCGCGAAGAACGTCGCCGCGGTGCTGGCGGCGATCGTCGAAGATCCCGCGCGGGCCACCGACATGCGGGTGCGGGCCGCCGCGGCGCTCGGGGCGACGGCGAACGGCAAGTCGGAGATCAATGCCGCCAAGCTCATCGACACCATCCGTGGAATCGCTTTGCAATCGCTCGAGGCCGATGTGGCGGCGGCGGACGTCCGCCGGTTCGAGCGGCAATACCGCAGCCTTGCTGCCGGCCAGCAGGCAGCCATGCAGCTGGGCAACGCCCCCGCGGGCGGAAGTGATCCGGCGGCGAACACTGGCCTCGCGATTCCGGAGCAGGCCTGCCGGCGCAACGCCTGGAGGCTGGTGACACTCGCCGAAGCGATCGACTCCGGAGATGGCGGTCCCGGGCTTGCCGCGCTCCTCGGACAATCCGCCGCACCGGCGAAGCAATTGGCTGCAGCCCTGCGCGACGCCGGCATGGCGATCGACCAGACCCCGGACGAGGAATCGGTGGTCGCGGCGATCAAGTCGATCAAGACGCCGGCTCAGGCTCCGGCTGGTGCTCCAGTTCCGGCGCAGCCAGCGGCCGACGCCCCACAGACGCCGGCGCAAGAGCCAGCCGGCGCCCCGAACGCATCACCGTTCGATTGATCCGCTTCGGGCCGCAGCGGTCTACCGGGCCCTACTTCTTGATCAGCTCGCGGACCGTCATGCCCGACGGGATCATCGGCAGCACGTGCTCCTGATACGGCACCTGCACGTCGAGCAGCGCCGGACCCGGGGCGTCGATCAGCCGCTTGAGCGCCGATTCAAGGTCCTTCTGCTCGACGATCGTCTCCGCCTGCCAGCCAAAGCCCTTCGCGATCGCCACGAAGTCCGGATAGCGGCACTCCGGCGAGATGCCGTCGCCCTGCCCGCAGGCCTCGGGATTGTCGATCGGGCCGAGGTAGGTGTGGGCGCGATTGCCTTTGAAGAAGCGATCCTCCCACTGCACCACCATGCCGAGGTGCTGGTTGTTGAGCAGCAGCACCTTCACGGGGATGTTCTCGGTCTTGCAGGTGGCGAATTCCTGGATGTTCATCAGGATGCTGCCGTCGCCGTCGATGTCGACGACGATCGCATCGGGATGGGCCACCTTCGCCCCCATCGCCGCCGGCAGGCCGAAGCCCATCGTGCCGAGGCCGCTGGAGGAGAGCCAGGTCCGCGGGTGGCGAAACTTGTAGAACTGCGCCGCCCACATTTGATGCTGGCCGACGCCCACCGTGACGATCGTGTTCTTGTCGGCCGTCAGCCGCGAGAGCTCGGCGATCGCCCGCTGGGCCACGATCCCCGGATAGTTCTCGTCGAAGGAGAACGGATCCTCCTTCTTCCAGGCGTCGATCTGCTCGTACCAGGGCTCGAGCGAGGCCGTGGGCTTCTCGACGATCTTGTTGAGCTGGTGGAGCGCGTCCTCGACGTCGGCCACGATCGGCACGTGCACGAGCTTGTTCTTGTTGATCTCGGAGGGGTCGATGTCGATGTGAACGATGAACCCGTGCTGGGCAAACTCGCTCACCTTGCCCGTCACGCGGTCGTCGAATCGCACGCCGATCGCGATCAACAGGTCGGCCTGGTCGACGGCGTAATTCGCATAGACGCTGCCGTGCATGCCGAGCATGTCGAGCGAGAGCCGGTCGTCGCCGGGATAGGCGCCCAGGCCCATCAGCGTCATCGTGACGGGAATGCCGGTCTTGCGCACCAGCTCGCGCAGTTCGTCCGAGGCGTCGCCCGTGATCACGCCGCCGCCGGCGTAGATCACCGGCTTCTTGGCCCGCTTGATCGCCGCGGCCACCTGGGCGATCTGCTCGGGATGGGCCTTGCGGGCATCAGGGTGATAGCCCGGCAGGTTCATCGGGGCGTCGTAATCGGGCACGATGTTGGTGAGCTGAATGTTCTTCGGCAGATCGACGAGCACCGGCCCCGGCCGCCCCGTCGTGGCGATGTGAAACGCCTCGCGCATGACGCGGGCGATGTCGTTGGCGTCGGTCACGAGATAGTGATGCTTCGTGATGCCGCGGCAGACCTCGACGATCGGCGTCTCCTGGAAGGCGTCGGTGCCGATCACGCTCGTGCCCACCTGGCCGGTGAGGGCGATCAAGGGCACGCTGTCCATCTTCGCGTCGGCGATCGCCGTGACGAGATTGAGCGCGCCGGGGCCACTCGTCGCCATGCACACGCCAAGCTTGCCGGTCGTCCGCGCATAGCCCTGGGCCGCGAAGCCGCCTCCCTGCTCGTGCCGCGGCAGGATCGTGCGGATCTTGTCCTTGTATTTCGTGAGCGACTGGTGGAGCGGCATGCTCGCGCCGCCGGGATACGCGAAGATCACGTCCACGCCCTGGCGGATCAGCGACTCGACGACCACATCGGCCCCGCTCGCGAAGGCTTCGGCGGCTTTGGGTCGGGAGGCGGTGGCCATGGGGTGGGTCCTCGGAGCGGGAATGGGCGGGAAAGAAAC
>JBIIQM010000063.1:0-18386 GCA_044342075.1 Pirellulales bacterium | reverse complement strand
ACCAGTGACGAGATCACCGTGGAGGCCTCGACCAGCGTCTGCGCCTGCAGTTTCACGTTCTCGCGGATGGCCGCGGCGGCGAAGGCGACGGCGCCGCTGGGCAGTCGGGAGCCATTCGTTTTTTCTATGCAAAAAACCGTCTTCTCTATTGGCCCTGCGCAGCGTCCATGACGACATTCTCTCCGAGCCGTGACGAACGCGAGGAAAGGAAGACGACCCATGGACACGCAGACGATTCTGGCGAACGTGCTGAGCCCGGCGGCCCTGTTTTTCTTCTTGGGATTTGTGTCGGTGCTGCTGCACTCCGATCTCGAACTCCCCTATCCGCTGCCGAAATTCTTCTCGACGTATCTCCTGATCTCGATCGGCTACACGGGGGGCGAAAAGCTCGCCCAGGCCGGCCTGACGACCGAGGTAGCCGCCACGATCGTGGCGGCGATGGCGATGGCCCTGTTCGTCCCCTTCTACACCTTCTTCTTCCTCCGGCGGATTCTCAGCGTGTATGACGCCGCGGCGATGGCCGCCACGTATGGATCGATCAGCATCGTCACGTTCGTCGTCGGCACCGAATTCCTCAGCCGGCAGCACGTCGAATTCGGCGGCCACATGGTGGCCGTCATGTCGTTGATGGAGTCGCCGGCGGTCATCATGGGCATCATGCTCGTGCGGATGTTCGCCCCGCGGAAAGCGGAAGAGGGCGGCCGGTCCGGCATCAAGGGGATTCTCCACGAGTCGTTCTTCAATGGCACCGTCCTGCTGCTGATCGGCAGCCTGATCATCGGCGTGATCACCGGGCCCACGTCGGGAGAGAGCCTGAAGCCATTTATGTCGGGGCTCTTCAAGGGCATCGTCCTGCTCTTCCTGCTCGACGTCGGCATGCTCGCCGCGAGAAAGGCCGGCAAGCTGATCGAGGTGGGGCCGAAGCTGGTGGCCTTCGGCATCCTCGCCCCGCTGGCAAACGCGATGATCGGCATCGGCCTGGCCTATGCCCTCGGGATGACCAAGGGAGACGCGCTCCTCTTCACGCTGCTCTGTGCGAGTTCCTCCTACATCGTCGTGCCCGCGGCGATGCGGCAGGCGGTTCCGGAGGCGAATCCGGGCCTGTTCGAACTCCTGTCCCTCAGCGTGACGTTTCCCTTCAACATCAGCCTGGGGATTCCGCTCTATTACGGCGTGATCAGCCGGATATGGGGGTGATTCAGGAGCGGTCGTGATCTGTTGCGGCGGCATCCGTCTCCGCTCTATCATTCATTCCTGGAGAGGCGGCCTCGATCCGCCTCGGAAGCGCTCACCGCCAAATGGAGGAATGATTTCATGAAGACTCGCCTCATGATCGCCGCGGCATTGCTGGCCGCCGTCTGCTGCTCGGCCGCGATCGGCGTTGCCGCCGTCAAGGAGCCGAAGGATGCGAAGTGCCCCGTCTCGGGCAAGGGTTGCAATCCGGAGAAGAGCGTCGCCTTCGACGGTGGCTCGGTCTACTTCTGCTGCGGCAACTGCCAGAAGGCGTTCGAGGGTGACTCGCCGAAGTTCGCCGCTAAGGCCCACCAGCAGATGGTGAGCACGGGCCAACTCGTGCAGAAGGGCTGCCCCTTCAGCGGCGGCGCCGTGAAGCCGGGCACGCAGCTCGACATCGGCGGCGTCGAGGTCGGCTTCTGCTGCCCCAACTGCAAGGGCAAGGTCGAGAAGGCATCGGCCGAGGAGCAGGTGAACCTCGTCTTCGGCAAGGTCGACAAGGGCTTCGCGCCGGCGGCGAAGTAAGGACTCAACGGTACGCGTCGGGCGAGGGAACGGCAGAAGCCGCCCAAACCGGCTTCGGGCTACCGTTGTCCCGTCGCCGGACATCGGCAGCCCGAAGCCTCCCCCTACGGGCTGAAAGGCCATTTTGCGCTGTGAAAATGGCCTAGGGGAGACCGCGGGAAGTTGAAATACTCCGCGTGGGACAGTCGTCCCTTGCGGAGTTTTTCATGCGCGTGTTCCTTTCTGCGGGCGAGCCTTCGGGCGACCATCATGCGGCGCTGCTCGTGCGCGCGCTGAAGGCGCGGCGGCCCGATGTCGTATGCGTCGGCCTCGGTGGGCCGTGCATGGCGGCCGAGGGCTGCGCGCTCGTGGCCGACATGACCACACTCGCTGTGATGTGGTTCCTGCGCGTGATCCTCAACATCCACCGGTTCGTCGAACTCGCCCGGCGGGCCGAACGCAGCTTTCTCGATGCCCGGCCCGACATCTGCGTGCTCGTCGATTTCCCGGGCTTCCACTGGTGGCTCGCCTGGCGGGCCAAGCGGCACGGGATCCCGGTCGTCTTCTACTGCCCGCCGCAGATCTGGGCCTGGGCGAGCTGGCGGATCAACAAGATGCGCCGGCTCATCGACCATGTGCTGTCGGCGCTTCCCTTCGAGCACGAGTGGTTCAGTGCACAGGGCATGCAGAGCACGCTCGTGGGCCATCCGTTCTTCGACGAACTCGAACCGGTCACGCCGAAAACAGGCGTGCCTGGCAGGCCGCTCGTTCTCCTGCTGCCCGGTTCCCGCGGCCAGGAGATCGAGAGCAACCTCGGATCGATCCTCCGCGCCGCGGCGGCGGTGCATGCCCGGGTGCCGGAGGCGCGGTTCGCCGTTGGAGCCCTGCACGAGCGGCATGCAGCGCGGGTTCGCGAGATGATGGCGGCGCTCAGCCACGAGCTCGGCGGCCTCGATCTCGAGATCGCGGCGGGCCGCACTCGAAGCCTGATCGCCGAGGCCGCCTGCGCGATCGCCGTCAGCGGTTCGGTGTCGCTCGAGCTGCTCGCCGCCCGCGTGCCCACCGTGATCGTCTACCGGATCAGCAGCCTGGCCTATCTCGTGCAGAGCTGGTGCCGCCGCGCCCGCTTCATCACGCTCGTCAACCTGCTCGGCTGCCCGGAGCCGATCCAGCCGGCACGGGGCGTCTGGCACGCACCGCGCGACGTCGAGGCCCCCGATCCGGAGGCGGTGTATCCGGAGTTTCTCACCGTGCAGGATCCGGCCGCCCGCGCGGCGGACCACGTGGTCGCGTGGCTGCGCGATCCCGTGACCCGCGAGCGCACCGTCGCCCGGCTCGAGAAGATCGCCGCCGACGTCGCCGTGGCGGGCTCGGCCGAACGCGCCGCCGACGCCGTGCTGGCGATCGCCACGGGCACGAACGGCCAGGTCGCTCTCCCGGAAAAGCAAAACCGACGCTGGTCCGTCGTTCCGGCCGAACATGCGGCATAATGGCGGCCATGTTTCTCGGTGAGCCCCAGCCGACGCCGGCCGACCTGCGATTTTCGCTGCTCGGCATTCCCGTGCGCGTGTCGGGTTGGTTTTGGGTGGCGGCGGTGCTTCTGGGCTGGAACCTTTGCCAGAGCCTCGCCGAGGGCGACCAGCGAGATCTGCTCCGATACCTCGCCGCCTGGGTCGGCGTGGTGCTCGTGTCGCTGCTCGTCCACGAGATGGGCCACGCGCTCGCCTTCCGTCGGTTTGGCCAATCGGCGCACGTGATCCTCTACCACTTCGGCGGCCTCGCCGTGCCCGACGGCTGGGGCCGGCGCGGCGCCCGCCGACCGATCGAGCGGCTCATCGTGTCGGCGGCCGGGCCACTGGCGCAATTGCTCCTGGCCGCGGCGATCGTCTTCGCCCTCAAGGCCTGGGGATATCGCGTGCCCTTCCCGATCCGGTCGGTCGGCACGGCGCTCGGGCTCGGCGAAGGTCGGCCCTTCACATCGCCGCTCGGTTTTGCCCTCGTCTGGTTTCTGCTGCAGGTGAATATCTTCTGGCCGCTCTTGAACCTCGTGCCCGTGCCGCCGCTCGATGGTGGGCAGATCGTGCGCGAGGGGCTGGCGAGCCTCGGCATCGACGATGCGCCGCGGATCGCCGGCATGCTCGGGGTGGTCGCCGGTGGCCTGGTCGCCTACTGGGGCTACACGAACGACGAGCCTTACCTCGGCATCATGTTCGCGATGCTCGCCGTCTCCTGCTACCAAAACCTCTCGGGGGGCACGCCGTGGCGGCGGTGGAACTGACCGCTCCCCGCACGCCGATCGTCGTGCTCGGTGCGAGCAATGTCGCGCGGGGGCTCGCGCGATTCGCCGCGACGGCGCGGGCCCGCTCGAGCGCGCCGATCGACCTCTTCGTGGCCGCGGGCCATGGCCGCGCCTATGGCGTGAGCAGCCGCGTCTGGACGCGGCGATTGCCGTCGATCCTCTCGAGCGGCGTCTGGCGGGCGCTCGACCGCACGCAGGTGGAAAAGCCGCTGGCGCTCCTGACGGACGTCGGCAACGAACTGCTCTACGGCCTCGGCGTCGCGGCGGTGGCGGGTGCCGTCGGGGAAGCGGCGCGGCGGCTCGCCGACCGCGGGGCCCGTCTCGCGATCACGGGCCTGCCGCTGGAAAGCATCGCCGGTGTGGGCGCCGTGCGCTACGGGCTCCTGCGCACGCTCTACGTGCCCGGCTGCCCGCTCGCGCTCGACGAACTGAAAGAAGCGACGCACTGGCTCGACGACGAACTGCGGGCGATCGCCGCGGAACTTGGCGCGACCTACATCGAACAGCGTGGCGACTGGTATGGATTCGACGCGATCCACCTGAAGCGGCCGCGGCTCGACGAATTGTGGGATCGCGCCGGCGACGCCTGGGGGCTGGCCGCTGCGACGGGAAGGCCGCGGGCAACGCTTGCCGAATGGGCCGCGCTCGGCACGAAGGCCGCGGAGGTGCGCTCAGTCGCGCGGGTGACGCGGCTGACTCGCCAGCCGGTAATCGAACGGGCCGGGATGCGCGTGTGGATGTACTGAGGCGGTGCACGCGCCCAACCCGGCCCGGGGCTGCCCACGCCCTGTCGCCGGACGCTCGCTTCGGGCATCCATGCCCTTCGCTCGCTCGATGGCGGCTGCGCTCTCGGCATCCTGCCTTCGCTTGCCGCCAACGCCGGCTCTCAGGGCATGAGCAGCCCCGGGCCTCCCCGCATTCTCGTAGGACAGGCTTCAGCCTGTCATCAATCCAGACAGGCTAAAGCCTGTCCTACAAGACTGGCAGGGAGGGCATTGGGGGGCGGGCGGCGGTGGTGGCGGCGAGGTTGCCGGCCAGTCGTTCGCAGATCGACTCGAGATAGGGACGCGAGGCGGGGTCTTCGTAGTTGGCCGCGGTCTGGCCCGCGTCGCCGTGCTCGCGGATCGGGATCTGGATCGGCACCTCGCCCAAAAACGGGATGTCGAGATCCTTCGCCGTGCGCTTCGCGCCGCCCGTGCCGAAGATGTCGTACCGCTTTTGCGTGTCGGGGCAGACGAAGAAGCTCATGTTCTCCACCATGCCCAGGATCGGGATATTCACCTTGCGAAACATCGCGATCGCCTTGGTCGCGTCGAGCAGGGCCACGTCTTGTGGCGTGCAGACGACGACGGCGCCGGTGAGCGGCAGGACCTGCGAGAGCGTCAGCGCGATGTCGCCGGTACCGGGGGGCATGTCGATGATCAGATAATCGAGCGGGCCCCAGGCGGTGTCGCGGAGCATCTGCGAGATGGCGCCGTGGAGCATCGGGCCACGCCAGACGACGGCCTCGCCCGGCGGCACGAGGAAGCCCATCGACATCACGGGCATCTGGTTCGCGCCGAGCGCGAGGTGCATCGGCTGGATCTTGCCCTGCTCGATCTGCGGTCGGCCGGAGAGACCCAAGAGGTGCGGCACGCTCGGACCGTAGACGTCGGCATCGAGCAGGCCCACGCGGCTGCCGGCGCGCGCGAGGCCGATGGCGATCGAGGCGGCGATCGTGCTCTTCCCCACGCCCCCCTTGCCGGAGCCGACGGCGATCACGCTCTTCGCCTCGAGGCCTATTTGACCGAGCTTGCCAGGCGGGCGATCGTGCGGGACGACCTCGATGGTGACGTTCGCCACCTGCGGGAACCGCGACCGCACGAGTTCCTCGATGCGGCCGCGGGTCTGCTTCCAGAGGATCGCAGAGTGGGTCGTGAGACCGATCGTCGCCTTGATGGCCGTGGGCGAGACATCGACCGACACGACCTGGCCCATCGCCGTGAGCGGTCGGCCCGTTTCCGGATCGGCGATTTCAGCGAGGATGGAAGTGACTGCGGACTGGTCGGGTGTGGTGCTCATCGCGTCTCGGTGGGAAGGTGCCGGGCGTGGTGCTCGTCGATTGTAGTCGGCACCGCCACTGTGGCACCGGCCCGCACCGCCATGCCAGCCTGCACCGCCGGACGGAAGAGCCACCGCGGGGCCACGGTGGCCATGAAGACGAGGCCGAGGCAGGCGAGCATCGCCAAGCCCGCGGAGAGCCCGCCGTCGGCCTGCACGCCCCGCTTCGTCGAGCGGAAGTACATCGCCGCGATGATCCGCAGGTAATAGGCGGCGGCGATCGCGGCATTGAGCACGAGGATCACGGCCAACGCCACGAAGACCGCGCGGCGGCTGCCGAAGGTGACCGGCGCATTCCAGTCGATCTCGAGCGCCGCGGTGGCGAGCGAAAGCTTGCCCCAGAACCCGGGCAACGGCGGAATGCCTGCGAGGCTCAGGAGGAACGTGGCGATCGCGAACGCGGCCACGGGATTCGTGCTGGAGAGTCCGTTGAGATCGTCCACCGTCGTGATCTCTTCACGCGGCGGCCGCGGGCCGCTGCCGGTGGACCATTCAGGCCAGCGGTGGCCGAGGTAGGTGATCGCCGCGAAGATTCCGATCGTCGCCAAGGCATAGGTCGCCAGATAGAAGAGCGTCGCCCCGGTGCCTCCCAGGCCGCGAGTCCAGCCGGCGTCGGCGGCGGTGATGGCTTCCTGGCTGCCCGCGCCAGCGGCGCCCGTCGCCGCGAAGGCGGCCGCTGCGGCCACGCCGAGCAGGAGGTAGCCCGCGTGGGCGATCGACGAGCAGGCGAGCATGCGGCGGAGGTTCTTCTGCAAGAGCGCCATCACGTTGCCCACGGTCATCGTGATCGCAGCGAGGATCGCCGCCAGTTGCCAGAAGAGCGTCGTGTAGGCCGCCGCCGCCGGGCCCACGGCCGCAGCCTGCGTCGGGCCGGTGACCGCGAGGCCCAGAAGCCGCAGCAGCACCACCACGCCCGCCACCTTCGGCAGGGTCGAGAGCAGCGCGGCATTGCCCGGGCTCGTGCCCTCGTAGACGTCGGGGGCGTAGAAGTGCATCGGCACGGCGGCCAGCCTGAAGGCGGCGCCGGCCATCGCCATGCCGAGCACCACTGGCAACAGCACCGTGGCGATGCCGGCGATCGACACGTCCGTGGATCGCAGCCGTTCGCCGATCACGGCCAGGCTCGTCGAGCCGCCGATCCCGTAGAGGCAGACGAGGGCGTAGAGAAAGAGCGCCGAGGCGACGAGCGAGAGGAAGAAATACTTGAGGCTCGCCTCCTGCCCATGCGGATCGGTTCGCTTGAGCGCCAGCAGGATGTAGGTGGGAATCGAGACGAGTTCGAGGCCGGCGAAGAGCAGCACGAGGTCGTCGCTCACGCCCACGAGCGAGAGCCCGGCGAGCAAGAGGAGAAACGTGCCCGCTTCCTCGCAGGTGCCGCCGCGCCAGGCCGCGTTGCCGCGGCTCACGGCCGACGGAAAGAGGTCGCCGGCCTGCACGAGCGCCAACAGCGCGCCGAGAGCGAGCACGGTCCAACGGATGTATGCCGAAAAGGCGTTGATCGAGACCGGGCCCGCCGCGAACGTGGCCGCTTCGGCCGCCGGCTGGCCACCGGCGAGGGCCATCGCCGCCGCGATGCCCACAAGCGCCACAAGCCAGCCGCTACGCAGGCCGGCGAACGCGCCGGCGAGGTAAGCCACGATGGCCGCGGCCACGAGCGCGATCTCCGGCGCGAGCAGGGAAAAGGTCTGGAGCGAGGTCATGTCGGGCGTCGGCGTCATGTCGGGCGAAGTGTTCAGGGGAGGTGGACGACCTTGTCGGCGGCGGAGGCTGCGGGGCCCTCCATCCGCTCGGCGAAGGCAGCGGCACTACGCGCCGTGGCCGAACGAACGGCTGCGGCCGAGGGCTTGAGGAACGTCGATGGCACGAGGCCGATCCAGAGGGCGAACACTGCCAGCGGCAGCACGGCCGCGACCTCATACCACCGGAGGTCGCAGGCATCGCCGGCCGGCTCGTGGCCGGAGTGACCGTGGCCACCATGGGCATGGCTCGCGTGGTCGGCGTGGCCGTGGGCTGCGTGCGCGGAGGCATGGCCGCCGGGCGGCTGCCGCGATGGGCCGAAGAGCACCCGCTCGACCGCCCAGAGCATGTACCAGGCGCCAAGCACGACACCCGCGACGGCGAGGACCGCCATCGTGAGATAGGCAAACTGCCACTCGGGCGAAACGCCCGCCCAGGCCCGCTGGAACGAGCCGGCGAGGATCATGAATTCGCCCACGAAACCGTTGAGCCCCGGCAGGCCGATGCTCGAGAACGTGAAGAGCATGAAGAGCACGGCGAGCCAGGGAGCCCGGCTCGCGATGCCGCCGAGATTCGCGATCGATCGCGTGTGGAACCGCTCGTAGATCATGCCGACCATCGCGAAGAGGCCGGCTGCGGAGAGGCCGTGGTTCACGAGCTGGAGCGTGGCGCCCTCGACGGCGACGGGCTCGAGCGCGAAGAGCCCCATCACGCAGTAGCCCATGTGGCTCACCGACGAATAGGCGATCAGCCGCTTGAGGTCGGTCTGCACGAGGGCCACGAGCGCCCCGTAGATGATCCCCGCCACGCCCAGGCCGAAGAGCCACGGGGCCGCCACCGCCGACGCGTCGGGCAACATCGGCAGCGAAAACCGCAGGAAGCCGTAGATGCCGAGCTTGAGCAGGATGCCGGCGAGATCCACGCTGCCCCCCGTCGGCGCCTCGACGTGCGCCAGGGGCAGCCAGGTGTGGAAGGGCACGATCGGCACCTTGATCGCAAAGCCGATGAAGAGCGCGAGGAAGACGATCATCTGCAACCAGCCCCCCTGGGCCGTCATCGGCAGCGGATGGGCGGCGAGGCCCGCCGTGAGCGCGGCGATGTCGAACGTGACGGTGCCGGTATGCGCGGCGTTCCAGAGGACGATCGTGAGCAGGCCGAGGAACGTGAGCACGCTGCCGGCGAGCGTGTAGAGGAAGAACTTGATCGCGGCCTTGCGGCGGTCGTCGTGCCCCCAGATGCCGATCAGGAAGAAGAGCGGCACGAGCGTGAACTCGAAGAACACGTAGAAGAGGATCACGTCGCGGGCTGCGAAGACGCCGAGCATCGCCGCCTCGAGCACGAGCAGGAGCATGTAGAAGCCGACGGGCCGCTCCTCGATCGCCTCCCAGGAGACCAGCACGGCCGTGAGCGAGAGCAGCGCCGAAAGCCCGAAGAGCCAGAGCGAAAGCCCGTCGAGCCCGAGCGAGAGCCGCACATTGAACGCGCCATCGACGAGCCACGGGGCGGAGATCACGGCATAGGGCTCCCCGACGGACGCTTCGGGGCTCTGCAGATACCGCACGATGAGCCAGCCGGCGAGCGCCAGCGTGATGAGCGTGGTGACGACCGCGCTCTGCCGCACGGCATGGCGACCGCGGCTGCCGAGCAGCCAGGCCACGACCGCCCCGACCAGCGGGGTGGCGATCGTGAGGAGCAGATGCATGCCTGGGGAAGGGCCGTTCATGGATGGAGCGTGGGGTGGAGGGGAGAGTTGTTGTTTAGCCGCGGAGCTGCCAGGCGAGGGCAAGGACGATCATGAGCACACCCATGACGCCGGCCAGGGCATACCGCTGCATGAGCCCCGACTGCAGCCGGCGGACGATGCCGCCGAGCGCGACGGGGATCGTGGCGACGCCGTTCACGAGGCCGTCGATCACGTAGCGGTCGACCAGCGCCGCGATCATCGCCAGCGCCTCGAGCGGCCGCACGACGAGCGCGGCGTAGAGCTGGTCGAAGTAGAACTTGTTGGCGAAGACCGTCTGGAGCGGCCCGAGGAAACGCTCCATCTGCGGGGCGTCGCTGCGGCGGCCGAGGTGGCCGATCGCGGCGATCACGATGCCGATCGCCGCGGCCAGCGAGCCCTGGATCGCGAGATCCATATGGAAGACGTGCGGGGCCGCGGTCTTTGCCACGGAGGGGGCGGTGAGCGAGGGCGTGGCGGAGAGGAAGTGGGCCAGCCAGTTGGTGCTGAAGAGCCACCAGCCGGCGATGGCCGACGGCACGGCGAGGATCACCAGCGGCAGCGTCATCACCGGCGGGGATTCGTGGGCGTGGTGGCCCGCCTCCTCAGGAACCCGCGTGGGGCCGGTGAACGTCATGAAGACGGCGCGGAACGTATAGAAGGCCGTGAGCCCCGCCGTCACGAGCGCCATCCAGAAGAGGATGCGAAACGTGGCCGGCGTGTCGAGGCTGGAAAGGGGACGCAGCTCATTTTCCACCGTGCTCGTGTCGCCCGGGGAAAAAACGACGCGGGAAAATGAGCTGCGTCCCCTTTCCACGGCCACCGCGGGGCTCGCAGCCGCGTCGTGGTGTTCGGCGTGGGCGTCGGGCCAGCCACGGGCGTGGAGCGTGGCGAGGATCTCGTCCTTGCTGAAGAAGCCCGCGAACGGGGCGACGCCGGCGAGCGCGAGCGAACCGATCAAGAACGTGGCCGCCGTGATCGGCATGACGCGGCGGAGCCCGCCGAACCGCCGCATGTCGATGACGCCCCCCATCGCGTGCATCACGGAGCCCGCGCCCATGAAGAGGAGCGCCTTGAAGAAGGCGTGGGTCACGAGGTGGAAGATCGCCGCCGTGAAGCCGAGCATCGTGCCGGTGCCGAGGCTTGCGAACATGTAGCCGAGCTGGCTGATCGTGGAATAGGCGAGCACCCGCTTGAGGTCGTTTTGCACCGTGGCGATGAGCGCGGCGACGAGGGCCGTCGTCGCGCCGACGATCGAGACCGCCGTCAGGGCGCCGGGGCAGGCCACAAACAGCGGCGCACAGCGGGTGATCAAATAAATTCCCGCCGTGACCATCGTGGCGGCGTGGATCAGGGCGCTCGCCGGTGTGGGGCCTTCCATCGCGTCGGGGAGCCAGACATGCAGCGGGAGTTGCGCGCTTTTGCCGCAGGCGGCCAGCAGGAGCAGGAGGCAGATCGCGGTGCCCACCGCGCCCCCCACGATGCCGGCCGCGTCGGCGAGTCGGGTCTGCCCGAGGATGCCGGGGAGGATCGTGCCGTCGGGGGAGAGCGTGTCGTGGAAATCGAGCGTGCCGTAGGTCATCCAGAGCAGGAACGTGGCGATCGCCAGACCGAAGTCGCCGACGCGGTTGACGAGGAAGGCCTTCTTCGCCGCCCGGGCCGCCTCGGGCTTCCGAAACCAGAAGCCGATCAGCAGGTAGCTGCAGGCGCCCACCGCCTCCCAAAAGACGTAGACGATCAGGAAATTGCTCGCCGCCACGAGCATCGCCATCGAGAAGACGAACATCGACACGAGCGCAAAGAACCGCGGATAGCCCGGGTCGCCATGCATGTAGCCGACGGAATAGATCGCCACGAGCAGGCCGACGCAGGTGATGATCGTGAGCATCGTCGCGGTGAGCGGATCGAGCCGCAGCGCCACCGGGATCGAGAAGGCCCGCGCATCGGAGGGCTGGCGACCGACCGCGGTGCCGGGGATGGCCGCGGCGCTGTCGGCGGGAGGCGTGTAGGCCTCGTCCACCGTCGCCCACTGCCAGAGCGTCGAGATCATCTCGACCGGGCGGATCGGCTCTTGATGCGAGCCGTGCGGGCTGCCCACCTGGTTGGCCGTGGCCAGAAGCAGCATCACGGCGGCGCCGGCCGCAGCCGCGATGCCCGCAATGGCCGGCAGGTGCGCCCGCGAGCCGAGCACGCGACCGAGCAGGATCGTGAGGATCGCGCCCACGAGCGGCAACAGCGGCACGAGGACGAGGAGCGTGGCGGGGGAGAGTGGCGGCATGATTCGGAAAGAGTGGAAGACGGGTTAGACGTGCTCGCGCTCGAGCGGGGTGTCGGCCGTGCGCTCCGGCAAAACACCCGCGGGCGTGAGCCGCGGCCACGAGGCCGCCGCGGCGTCGGAAGGGGGCAGTTCGCGGTCGACCGACCGCACGAGGATCGCCTCGCGGAGCGACTGCCAGGCGGCGGCGTCGAGCCGGCCGGTGCGGGCGAACGCCTGCAGGACGAAAACGAGCGCAACGGCCGCCTCGCAGGCCGCGACGGTAAGCACGAAGATCACGAGCACGTGCCCGCCCCAGTCACCATGGTGACGGCTCCAGGCGACGAGACTCACGGAAATCCCCTGCAGCATGAGCTCCGCGGAGAGAAACATGACGATCAGGTTGCGCCGCGTGAGGATGCCGACGAGCCCCAGCGCGAAGAGGATCGCGCCGACGACGAGGGCGTTTTGCAGCAGGGCCATCGATGTGGCGGCCAACAGGGGTGACGCGAGTGGCATCATCGTGCGGCCCTCCCGATCGCAGTCCGACGGTCTTCCTCCAGGGCGGCCTCGCCCCGCGAGATGACCGCGATCGCGCCGATGAGGGCGGCAAGCAGCAGCACACCTGCGACCTCGACGGCGAGCAGGTGGCGGCCGAAGAGCTCGGCGCCGAGCCGGGCGACCTGATCCTTCGCGAGCGGGTCGGCCGCGACCGCGGCGGAATCAGCTGCGCTAGGGGCGCTAGGCGCGGCGGCCGTGACCGCCGCCGACCGCGACGGCACGGCGCAGCAGAGCGAGGGCTCCGACGAGAGCCGACCGATCGAGAGCGTGAGCAGGCCGAGGAGGATCGCGCCGGCCACGGCCGAGAGCAAAGGCTCGCTCGACACGCGGTCGTAGGGGGCGAGCCCCGAAGGCTGCGCGAGCATGAGCACGAAGAGAAACATCACGAGGATCGCGCCGGCATAGACCACGATCGTGGCGACGCCCAAAAATTGCGCGCCGAGCACGAGCAAGACGCCCGCCACGCCCGCCAGCGCCAGCGCGAACCAGATCGCGGAGTAGACGGGGGATCGCGTGACGATCGTCGCGGCGCCGGAGACGATCGCCACGAGCGACACGATCAGAAACACCGACTCCTCGCCGAGGCCGCCGAGTCGGCGGCCCGTGGCCACGAAGCCGGCGAGCGCCGCGGCGCCGAGCAGGAGGCCGAGCCAGCGGGCGGCGGGCGACTCGCTGCCGCGTGGCAAAAGCAGCCAGAGGCTCGCGGCGGCGGCGGTGACGGCGCCGGCCAGGATCATGCCGGGGGAAAGAGCGGGAAGGGCCGGGCTCACAGCGTGCCTCCCAGCGACGCCGACTTCATCGGCTCGGCGTCCTTCGTCATGTCGTAGACGCTCAGGAGCTTCTCCTTGTCGAAGATCATCTCCTCGCGGCTCTTGCCGGTGAGGTCGAGGAGGCTCGTGAGCTCGATCGCATCGACCGGGCAGGCCTCCTCGCACATGCCGCAGAAGATGCACCGCAGTTCGTCGATCTGGAAGCTCTCGGGATACTTCTCGCGGTCGGGCCAGGGACTCTCGGTGGCGACGATGTCGATGCAGTGGGCGGGGCAGGCCGTCGCGCAGAGAAAGCACGCCACGCACTTCACGCGGCCCTCGTCGTCGCGGTTGAGCCGGTGCACGCCGCGGTAGATGAGCGGGTTGCCCACGGTGGGCCGCTGTTCCGGGAAGTTCACCGTGACCTTCGGGCTCACCATGTGCCGGGCGGTGGTCGTGAGGCCCTGGAGAAAGAGCGGCAGGTAGAGCCGCTCGGTGAGGCCGAGGGGCTTTTCTTCCAGCCACGTGATGCCGGGATCGGATGGTTTCATCGGGTGCCTGCCAGTTCGTGCTCGCTGGTGCCGTGAAGGAGATCGTGTTCGATGTCGAGCGGGCCGTGCGTGAGGATGGGACGGTTGTCGGTGCCGGAAGGCGTGAGGATGCCGGCCGCGATCCAGCCGACGAGGAAGACGGCCCACGGCGCGGCGATCGCCGCCCACTTCGCCCAGCCTTCACCGAGCGCGGCCACGAGCTGCGGGCGAAACTCCTCCACCGCGGCCACGGTCACGAGATTGGCCAGGCCCAAGGGCAGCATCACCTTCCAGGCGAGGCTCATGAGCTGGTCGAACCGAAACCGCGGCCAGCTCCAGCGGACGAGCATGAAGAAGACGATGACGGCGAGGATCTTCGCCGAGAGCACGCCGAACCGGATCAAGGCGCCGGCCCACGTCACCTCCTGCCCGGCGCCCGTCACGCCCCAGAGGTGCCAGCCGCCGAGGAACATGATCACGATCAGGAAGGCCGCCGTGATCATGTGGAGGAACTCGGAGACGAGGAACAACAGCAGCTTGATCCCCGAATACTCGGTGTGGTAACCGCCAACGAGCTCCTGCTCCGCCTCGGGAAGATCGAACGGCAGCCGCGCCGCCTCGGCGAAGCTCGCCACCATGAAGACGAGAAATCCGAGCGGCTGTGCGAAGGCATACCAGACACCGCTCTGGGCCTGGGCATTCATGATCGCGTCGAGCTTGAGCGAGCCGGCCGCGAGCACGACGCCGAGCAGGCCGAGGCCGAGCGGGATCTCGTAGGCGACGAGCTGGGCGCTGCTCCGCAGGCCGCCGAGGAAGCCGTATTTGTTGTTGCTCGCCCAGCCGCCGAGCAGCACGCCGTAGACGGCGATGCTCGAGAGGGCGAAGACCCAGAGCACGCCCACGTCGAGGCCGGGCGCCACGAGGAAGGGCACCGGGTCGGGCAGGCCGGGAATGTTGAGCGGCGGCAAGACGCTGCCGAACGGGATCGCCGCGAAGATCGCCAGCGACGCGGCGAGGATGACGAGCGGCGCCGCGTTGTAGAGCACCTTGTCGACGTGCTTCGGCGTGAAGTCTTCCTTGAGGATGATCTTGAGGCCGTCGGCGAGCGGCTGCCCCAGACCGAAGAGCCGAATCTTCGTGAGCGGAATGCCCACGCGATTCGGCCCGCGGCGGTCCTGCACCCAGGCGGCGATCCACCGCTCGAGGAGCACGAGGTAGGCCGCCGCCGTCATCAGGCCGCCGACGAGCAGGCCGATCTTCACGAGGGCGGCGATGGTTTCCGGGGAGGGGAGGTAGGCGGTCATGTGGAGGCCAGTTGCTGGAGTCGGAGGTCGACGCCCGTGGCGGGGATCTCGCCGGCGAGCGCCGCGAAGGCCGCCGACGATTCGGCGATCTGGCGGCGGACCGCGACGGCGTCGTAGAGACCGCGGCGGCCGAGCATGTTCCAGAACAGCCGCCCTTCGGGCCAGACGCCGGCGGGCGGCTTGATCGCCTGCGTGAAACTCTGGGCGCGGTGGCCGACGTTCACCCACGTGCCCCCGCGCTCCGCGAACCCAGCGGCGGGGAGCCGCCAGGTGGCGAGCTTCGCGAGCGGCGAATCGAAGAGATCCTGCACGACGAGGCACTTGAGCTCGGCGAATGCCGCGGCCGTGTCGGCGTCGATCCACGACGCGCCGTTGGCGCCCGGGGAGCCGGCGGAAACGGCATAGCCCGCCGTGACCCAGGCGGCGTCGGCATTCCCTTCGCGCACGTGCGCCACGAGATCATCCCAGGTGTGCACGGCCGGATCGAAGAGGGCGATCACGCCCTCGACGCCGCGCCGATTGGGGCATTTCTCGGCGCGGATCGTGAAGCCGCCCGGGAACGTCTCGTCGGCCTCGCTCGACGGCACGTGGCCGACGGCGAGAAACGCTTGCGGATCGATCGACCGCGCCACCGCACAGAGCATCCAGGCTTCCTCGACCGTGAGCATCGGCGAGACGGCCACGGCCAGCCGGCCAGCGGCCTTTAGGTCATCGCGGAGCCTGGTGACGACATCGGCCCACTCAACGGCCGCGAACGTCGGCGTGGCCTGGCGGCGTGAGCCCTCCTCGCGGCGGCCCGCCTCGAGGAGCCGCGATGGATCATGGAGATGGTGCCAGCCGTAGCGGCCCTCGTCGCAGATCCACCACTTGTTGACGTGCATGTTTTCGCGGGGCTTGAGCCGGTAGACGGTGTCTTGGTTGTGCTCGGTGTAAATGCTGCAGCCGGCTGAGCAGCCGCCGCAGACATTCGCCTCCCGCTTCAGAAACCAGACCCGCTGCTGATAGAGGAAGTCTTTGTCGCCGAGCGCCCCCACCGGGCAGAGATCGACGACGTTGCCGGCGAGCTTGTTGTCGAGCGGGAAGCCGGGGAAGACGTCGATCTCCTCCTTCGCGCCGCGGCTCGTCACCATCAATTCCGACGTGCCGGAGACCTCGCGGGTGAACCGCACGCACCGCGTGCACATGATGCAGCGATCGACGAAGAGCGTGACCGTCGGACCGACGTCGCGGCGCCGGCTCGTGAAGGGCTGCAGATCGGCCCGCCGTTCGGCCTGGCCGTGCTCGAAGTGGTAGTCCTGCAGCAGGCACTCGCCCGCCTTGTCGCAGATCGGGCAGTCGATCGGGTGGTCGATGAGCAGCGCCTCTTCCACGCGGGCCCGGCTCTCCTTCACGAGCGAGCTCTCGGTGACGATGACGGTGCCGTCCTTCACCGGCGTCTGGCAGCCCGGCACGAGCTTGGGCACCATCGTGATCTTGCCGGTGGCGGCGTCGCGCTGCCCCGTCTCGATCAGGCACATGCGGCAACTGGCCACGACCGAGAGCCCAGGGTGCCAGCAGTAGTGCGGGATCTCCTTGCCCGCCCGCCGCGCGGCCTCGATGCAGTTGAGCCGCTCGTCGGCCCCGATCTCGATCTCTTGTCCGTCAACGATGACTGTGGGCATCAATGCGCTTCCACGATTTGGAGGGCGGGAACGGGCTCGGTGACCATCCAGCCCGACGGATTGGTCCGCTTGATATAGTCCTCGAACTCGCCGCGGAACTTCTTGATCGCGTTCTTGATCGGCCAGGCGGCGCCGTCGGCCAAACCGCAGATCGTGCTGCCCGGCATCATGCCCATCGTGTTGCCGAGCTCGAGCAGGAGGTCGAGATCCTTGAGCCGGCCCTTGCCCGCCTTGATCCGCTCGAGCATCCGCAGCGACCAGCTCGTCCCCTCGCGGCACGGCGTGCACTGGCCGCACGACTCGTGGGCGAAGAACCGGCAGGAGTTGTGGAGGAAATCGACGATGCTCGTCTGGTCGTCGATGACGACGACGGCCGCCGTGCCGAGGCCGAGGCAGCCCACCTTGCCGGGGCCGGCGAAGTCGAGCGGCGTGTCGAGCTCGCTCTCCGTCATCAGGCCCATCGAGATGCCGCCGGGGATCACGGCCTTGGCCTTGCGGCCCTTCCAGACGCCGCCGCCGAATTCGTCGATCAGCTGACGTGCGGTGATGCCGAGCGGCGCCTCGTAGCAGCCGGGCTTCTCGACGTGGCCGGAGAGGCAGTAGAGCTTCGGGCCGTAGGAGCCGGGATCACGCGGATTGTTCGGGTCGGCGGGAACACCGATCGACTTGAACCACTCGACGCCGCGCCGGGCGATCTGCGCCACGCAGGCCATCGTCTCGATGTTGTTGACGACCGTCGGCTTGCGGAAGAGGCCCTCGATCGCCGGGAACGGCGGCTTGATCCGCGGCCAGGCCCGCTTGCCCTCGAGGCTCTCGATCAGGCCCGTCTCCTCGCCGCAGATGTAGGCGGCCGCGCCGCGGTGGAGATAGATGTCGAGCGAGAAGCCGCTGCCCTTGATGTTTTTGCCGAGATAACCGGCGGCATAAGCCTCGTCGATCGCCGCCTGGAGCCGGTGCCAGCTGTGCGGATATTCGTAACGCAGATAGATGTAGGCGGTGGATGCCCGCGTGGCGTAGGCCGAGATGATGATCCCCTCGATCACCTGGTGGGGATCGTCTTTCATGAGGATCCGGTTGTTGAACGTGCCAGGCTCGCTCTCGTCGGCGTTGATGCAGAGATAGATCGGCCCCGGATGATCCTTCGGCAGAAACGTCCACTTGAGCCCTGTCGAAAACCCGGCCCCGCCGCGGCCGCGGAGCCCCGACGACTTCACCATCTCGACGACGTCGCCCGGCTGCTTCTCCTTGAGCAACTTCTCGAGCGGCGCGTAGCCGCCGCGGCTCTTGTAACTGGCCAGCGTGTTGCCGTCGGGCACACCGACGGCCTCGAGCAGGACGGGCTTGAATGGGGGCATGTTAGGTGGCCCTCGCGCGGGGCTTCTTGAGCTCGGCCTCGGCGGCCTCGGGCGTCATGTTCTTCAAGAGATCGTCGTTGGCGAGGATGCAGGGGGCGAAGTCGCAGGCTCCGAGGCACTCGGCCGGCTCGATCGTGAGTTCGCCATCGGGCGTCGTGCCATACGGCTTGATGCCGTTTTTGTGGCAGAGGTGCTCGAGCAGGTGGTCACCGCCGCGGAGGGCGCAGGAGACCGAGCGGCAGACGAACGCCCGCACGTTGCCGTGCGGCTTTTCCTGGTGGAAGAACTGGTAGAAGGTGAGCGTGTCCTGCACCTCGGCGGGCGCCAGTCCCAGCACCTGGGCGATTTCGACCACCGCCTCCATCGGCACGTGCCGCAG
>JBIIQM010000130.1:0-5620 GCA_044342075.1 Pirellulales bacterium | reverse complement strand
TAGAAAAAACGAATGGCTCCCGACTGCCCAGCGGCGCCGTCGCCTTCGCCGCCGCGGCCATCCGCGAGAACGTGAAACTGCAGGCGCAGACGCTGGTCGAGGCCTCCACGGTGATCTCGTCACTGGTCTCGGCTGGGAAGGTCTTGGTCGCCGGAGGTATCTTCGACCTGCAGACCGGTCGGGTCGAGCCGGTGCACCTGGCCTAGCGACCGACCGCCTTCGACGGCCTTGCATGGACTGGCTCAACTACCACCACCTGCTCTACTTTTGGACCGTCGCCAAGGAGAACAGCGTCTCCAAGGCGGCGGCGGTGCTCCACGTGGCCCAGCCGACCGTCAGCGCCCAGTTGCGTTCGCTCGAAAGATCGCTCGGCCAGAAGCTGTTCGAGCGGCAGGGCCGGCATCTCAAGCTGACGCTCGAGGGGGAGAAGGTTTTTCGATACGCCGACGAGATTTTCTCCCTCGGCCGCGAATTGCTGCAGGCCGTCAAAGGCGAACCGCAGCACGCCCCGAAGCGGTTTCGCGTGGGCGTCTCCGACGCCTTGCCGAAGCTGACGACCTATCGGCTGATCGAGCCGGCGCTCGCCATGCAGCCCGCCTTCCGGCTGCACGTGCGGATCGACAAGACGGAGCGGCTGTTGGGAGAACTCGCCGTGCATGCGATCGACCTCGTGATCGCCGACGCGCCGATGATGCCGTCGCTGCGGGTGAGGGCCTTCAGCCATCTGCTCGGCGAGACGAGCGTCTCGATTTATGGTTCCGCCGCCCTGGCCCGCAGCGCCCGCCGGAAGTTTCCGCAGTCGCTGCACGGCGCCCCGATGCTGCTCCAAACCGCCAACACGGCCCTGCGCCAGTCGCTCGATCAATGGTTCGACGTCCACCAGATCGTGCCGGCCATCGTCGGCGAGGTGGAAGACATGGCCATGCTGCAGACGCTCGGGGAGCACGGCCTCGGGCTGTTCGCCGCCCCCACCGTGATGCGCAAGGAAATCTGCCGCCGCTACCATGTCGCCTGGGTGGGTGAACTCGACAAGGTGCGGGAAAAGTTTTATGCCATCTCGGTCGAGCGACGGATCTCGCACCCCGCCGTGCGGCTGATCGCCGACCAGGCGAAGCGACGCTTGTTTACCTGACATTCCGACCGTGTTGAGAGGGCCCCACGCCTTGAGCTACTCACTGCGCAATCTCGATGCCCTCGAATCCGAGGCGATCCACACGATCCGCGAGGTGGCGGCGGCCTTCGAGAATCCCGTCCTGCTCTATTCGATCGGCAAGGACTCGATGTGCATGCTGCACGTCGCCCGCAAGGCCTTCGCGCCGGGGCCGGTGCCCTTCGCGCTGTTGCACATCGACACCACGTGGAACTTCCGCGCGATGATCGAGTTTCGCGATCGCTACTGCGCGGAGCACGGCTTCAAACTGATCGTGCACGTCAACGAAAAGGCGCTCGCCGCCGGGATGAACCCCTTCGACTATCCCAGCAGCGTCTACACCCCGACGATGAACACCCACGCCCTCATCGACGCCCTCGACACCTACCGGTTCGATGCGGCCCTCGGCGGCGGGCGGCGCGACGAGGAGAAATCGCGGGCCAAGGAGCGGGTGTTTTCCTTCCGCGATGCCAACCATCAATGGAACCCGAAGAACCAGCGACCCGAACTCTGGGACCTCTACAACACCCGGATCAGCCGCGGCGAGAACATCCGCGTCTTCCCCCTCTCCAACTGGACTGAGCTCGACATCTGGCAATACATCCACCGCGAGAAGATCCCGCTCGTGCCGCTCTACTTCGCCGCCGAACGGCCTGTGGTGGAGCGCGAGGGGCAGCTGATCATGGTGGATGACGATCGCTTCCGGCTCGAGCCCGGCGAAGCGCCGCAGATGAAGCGGGTGCGATTTCGCACGATGGGCGATTACCCGCTGACGGCGGCGCACGAATCGACCGCCGTCACGGTGCCGGAGGTGATCGAGGAGATGCTGCTCACGAAGACCAGCGAGCGGCAGGGCCGGCTCATCGACAAGGACGAGGCCGGCTCGATGGAGAAGAAGAAGCGCGAGGGCTACTTCTGACGCCGGCGGCGGGGCTCCGGCAGGCCGACGGCGATCGCGGCTCCGGCGGCGATTACCGCGGCGCCGATCACGAAGACATGGCGAAAGCCGTAGGCATCCACCGCCGCGCCGATGAGCGGCGAGAGCACGAAGGGGGCCGCCAGCGCCGCTCCCACGATGCTCACATACCGCGGATGCTCCGCGGGCCGCGGCGCCAGTTCGAGCGCGTAGTTCGTGAAGATCTTGAGCGAGATCGGGTTGAGGCCGAGCGGCATGTAGACGATCCAGAACCACTCCACGGCCGTCGCCTGCGGCAGGAGTGAAAGCAGCGTCACGACGAGCGGCGTGGCGCTCGAGAGGGCGACGAGCCAGACGAGCACGATCCGCGTGCCGCGGCGGTCGGAGAACGGGCCGGCCACGAGGCTCGCCACGCCGGTGGCGGCGTTTTGCACGATCACCCAGGTGAGCAGGCTCTCGATCCGGCTGCCGAGGCGGTCGCGGGCGAAGGCCTGGTAATGCGGAAAGAGCATCAGCACGGCGGAGAAGCAGGCGGCCACGATCGCCAGCCGCACGAGCGCCGGGTCGTCTGCGAGCGTCCGCCGCCAGCTCCCGATGCCCCGCGCGATGGCCTGCGGCAATCTGCCGAAGAAGCCATCCGCTGCGGAGTCGCCACCGGCCTGGCCCGCTCGTGCGGGCGTTGGCCGGTCGGGCGGCTCGTCGAGAAACAGCGGCGCGATCGCCGCCAGCGCAAAGAAGAATCCGGTCACACCGAAGATCTTCGGGAATCCGTCCGGCTCCCCCAGCCACGGCCGCAGCAGCACGAGCGCCGCGACGATCGCGAGCACGCTGCCGATCGCCACGCTCACCACCATGGCGCGGCCGCGATGCCCGGGCGCGATGAGCTTGCCCTGGAGCGCGGCCAGCACCAATTGGTTGAGTCCGATCGCCGTGGAGAAAAGCCCGTAGAGGACGAGAAATAGCAGGGCGAGCAGGTCGGGCCGGCGCGCCTCCAAGGGGCCCCACGCCGCGGCGAGCAGCCCGAAGCAGGCGGCCATCGCGAGGCTCGTGGCCACCAGCGCCCACTTCTTGCGGGGCAGCCGGCCGAGGCTGTCTGACACGAAGAGGGGTGGCAGGCTCTGGCCGCCCCGGTTGAGCACGGGCAGGAGCCCGCGGAGCAGCCCCGAATCGACCACCGCGTCGAGCACCGCCGGCATGATGATCGTCTCGGTCTTGAAGATCCAACCGACGCGAACGATCACCTGGTAGATCTCAAGCCAAACCGTGTTGCGGGCCTCACGACCGGCGGCATTCGCCGCCGGCGCCTCCCGCTCGTTGCAACTCACGGTCATGGGGGTACGATTTTGGCAGTTGGTTCCAAGGCTCGAATCGTCCGCAGCATGAGGCTTTCCCCCGATGGCGTCCATCGCTTTTCGTCAGCTGTCCTGTCTTCGAAAGCTGGCCGCCTTCGTCTGCGTGTCGCTCGCTGCGTCGCTGACGCTCCCCTGCCCGTCCGCGGCCGACTCGCCGGCGGCTTCAGGGCAGTTGGTCTGGTTCGGCACCTATACCGGCGGCCCCGCGAAGAGCGAGGGCATCTATGTCTCGCGGTTTGACACGGCGACCGGCAAGCTTTCCGCGCCAGTGCTCGCGGCCGCGGCGCAAAACCCATCGTTCCTCGCCCTGCATCCCACGCTGCCGGTTCTCTACGCCGTTTCGGAAGTGGCCGAGACCGATGGCAAGCCGACCGGCGAGATCCTCTCGTTTGCGATCGACGAGCAGACGGGCCGGCTCACGCAGAAAAGCCGTCGCCCCTCTGGCGGCACGAGCCCCTGCCACCTGTCGGTCGATCGCACCGGCCGCGTCGTGCTCGCCGCCAATTTCGGGAGTGGCAGCGTGATCTGTCTCGGCCTGGAGGCCGACGGCAGCCTGAAGCCCGTGGTGGAGGGAACGCCCGGCGGCTTCATCCAGCACGAAGGCCAGGGGCACGCGCCGCAGCAAAAGCTCGTGCCGCGCGGCCATTCGATCTATCCGTCGTCCGATGGCCGCTTCGCGCTGGCCTGCGATCTCGGCCTCGACAAGGTGTTCGTCCACGCGCTCGACGTCGGCAAGGCGACGCTGGCGCCGCATGGATTCGGCGCCACCAAGACCGGCGCCGGCCCCAGGCACTTCGCGCTGCACCCGAGCGGCCGCTTCGGATACGCGGTGAACGAAAAGGACCTCACGGTCACGGCCTTCGCCTTCGATCCCCAGGCCGGCACGCTCACGGACTTTCAGACGCTCTCCACGCTGCCCGCCGACGTGACCGACACCAAGGGCATGTCGACCGCCGAGATCGTCGCGCACAAGAACGGAAAATTCCTCTATGCCTCGAACCGTGGCCCGGATTCGATCGCGATGTATGCCATCGACGAGCCTTCGGGCAAGCTGACGTTCCTCGGCGTGGAGCCGATCCGCGGCAAGACGCCCCGCAACTTCGTCATCGACCCGAGCGGCCGGTTCCTACTGGCCGGCGGGCAAAACTCGAACGCCGTGACGGTCTTTGCGATCGACCAATCCTCCGGCAAACTCTCGTTCACCGGCCATTCGCTCGACGTGCCCACGCCCGTCTGCATCCGCTTCCGCCCCGCCCCCGACACCTCCGCCCGCTGAGCTCCCGATGACGATCTGCCTGCTCAAGTCGAAGATCCACCGCGCGAAGGTGACCGGCGCCTCGGTCGATTACGAGGGAAGCCTCACGATCGCCGCCGACCTCGCCGAGCGGGTGGGCCTGCGTCCCTATGAAAAGATCCTCGTGGGCAATCTCGCCAACGGCGAGCGGTTCGAGACCTACGTGATCTACGGCAAGCCGGGCTCGGGTGCGATCGAGCTCAACGGCGCCACGGCCCATCTCGGCGAACCGGGCAATCGGCTCACGATCATGTCATACGCCTGGCTCGACGAGGCCGAGGCCGCACGGCACAAGCCCTCGGTGATCGTCCTCGACGAACACAACACGATCATCAAGTAGGACAGGCTGAAGCCTGTCTCGATCACTGACAGGCTAAAGCCTATCCTACTTGTGACAGGCTGAAGCCCGTCCTACTCACGTCGGGAGCCGGCCCCCGACGCCAGCAAGAGCTCCAGATAACTCCGCCGCTCCGGCTCGCCGCAGCCGAGTTCGTGCGCGAGCGACGTGACGCAGGCCTGCGCGAGCGGCACCTCTCCTTCGCGGGCCAGCAGCTCGAGTTCCACGAAGTCGCCAAGCCCGGCCACGTGGTCGAGCGCGACGTCGACCTCGGCGCCCTGCCAGAGCACCCGGGCCGGCACCCGGCGCTTGGCGACTTCCCGCACCCGCCGAAAGCCGAGCGACTCGAGCAGGTCGGTCCAACGCTCGAGCGTGGCGGGCGGACCGCCGGGAAGCGCCGCCGGGAGCTGTCCCAGTGGCAGTTCGATCTCGCGCCGCGTCTTGGTGGCGGCGTCGATCCGCGGCCCCTTCCAGGTAATCGCCACCTGGTCGCCCACCCGCCGCAGCCGCAGCGCCTCGTCGGTCCGCGCAAAATCGCGGGCCGGATGGGCGAAGTAGAGGTCCACCTGCT
>JBIIQM010000062.1:0-18479 GCA_044342075.1 Pirellulales bacterium | reverse complement strand
GGGAGAACGGCTACGTGGAGAGCTTCAACGGCAAACTGCGAGACGAGCTGCTGGACCGCGAAGTCTTCGACACCCTCCTTGAAGCGAAGGTGCTCATCAGTCGCTGGCGGAAGGCCTACAACACCGTCCGCCCGCACAGCTCGCTGGGGTACCGACCCCCGGCCCCGGAGTCGCGCCGCCCCTGTCCGCTCGGTTCGGCTACGCCTCACCAAGCGGACAGGGGCGATCCCTTGGCAGGTCTACCCTGGTGATAGAAACTGGTTCCATTCATGGGGGCAGGTCATCATCCTCACGGGTAATGCCAACTTTGGAGCTGTATCATCCAGCGGCAAAATTGATCTGAATGCCGGCACGATCCAGTTTGGCGACGGCACGGGCGGCACGTTCGACTTCCGCGACTTTAGCGGGATCAACTACCAACCCGGCACGACCGTGAGCGTGGCTGCCGGCGGAACGGCGACGCTGCCCAGTTTAGGTCAAAACCAGGGCAATAGCGCTCTCACTATAACGGTTGACGTCGCGGCCAACGCCCGGCTCAACGGTGGGGCCAGCACCTCCAACTGGGTGAAGACCGGCGCTGGCGCATTCGACCTCGGGACGGGTTCGGGCTTCGGCACGGGCTGGGCGAAGGAGGGCACGGTCATCATCAACAACGCCGGCACCACCTACGCGGTCAACGGCGGCCTCACGATCGGCGACACGGCACAGAATGCCCCTGCTGCGACCGTGTTTATTCAGAGCGTTGTCAGAACGTCCCAGATCGGCGCGGGCACGTACAACCGCACCGGCACGCTCGATCTCAACAATCAGATGATGGAGATCGGGAGCGCCCCAACGTTCGTCGGCGGCGGCACGGTCACGAGTTCCAACGTCACCTCCGGCACGGGCCTTATGATCGGAAACCTCACCTACAACGCCGCCAACGCCTTCGACACCGGCGCGCTGATCGAGAAGGTGACGCTCTCGCTCAACGGTGTCGATCGCACCTTCACGATCAACGATTCGGCCGCTGTCGCGACGGAGATGACGGTCAGTTCCAACATCATAGGCACCAACGGAATCACGAAGGCCGGCGCCGGCACGCTCGTGCTCTCCGGCTCGAACAGCTACTCGGGAGTCACGACGATCGGCGCCGGCGTTTTGCGTCTCGACAACGCCAACGCCCTCCCCGGCGGCATCGGCTCCACGGGCGGCGCTTCGGCCCTCACGATCAACGGCGGCGTGATCGGCCTCGGCAACGGCGACTTCGCCCGCGGACTAGGCACGGGAACGAACCAGGTGCAGATCACGGGCGGTGGCGGCTTCGCGGCCTACGGAGCCGATCGGACGGTGAACCTCGGCGGCAACGGCACGCCCTCGTCGCTGACGTGGGGCAGCGGCAGCTTCATCACGACCGCCGGCGGCACGTTCGTCCTCGGTGCCGCCAGCGCCGACAAGATGGTCGACTTCCAAAATCCGATCGCCCTCAATGGCGCTGTCCGCACCGTGCAGGTCGACCGTGGCTCCGGTGCCGTGGATGCGCGGCTCAGCGGCGTGCTGAGCGGAAACGCGAGTAGCCATCTGACGAAGACCGGCGCCGGCGTGCTCGAACTCACGGCCGTCAACACCTACTCCGGCACGACCGCGATCAACGCCGGCCGGTTCCTCGTGAGCAGCGCGGGCAATCTTTCGAACACCGCCCGCGTGGTCGTCAATGGCTCGGGCGCCGACTTCCGCTGGAACTCCTCCACGGCGTTCACCCGTCCGCTCACGATGACGCAGGGCACGATCTCCGGCACCGGCACGATCAGCGCCTCGGGCGGCGTGTCGATCGGGACCAACGCCATACTCTCGCCGGGCAACTCGCCGGGCATCCAGGCCTACACGACGTCTCTCGCGTGGGCCCCTGGCGGAACGTATCTATGGGAACTCAACTCCCTCACGGGCAGCGCGGGCACCAACTGGGATCTCGTGAACGCGACCAGCGGCACATTCAGCCTCGCGGGGCTCTCCTCCGTGCCCGGCAACCAGTTTGTGTTCGACCTGATTACGCTCGCTGCGGGCGACGTGGCGGGCCAGCTTGTGAATCCCTACGACGGCGGCTCCTACACGTTTGCGATCGCGAGTTACAACCCGGCGAACTTCCTGCTGCCTGGCGGTTTCTCGAACACGGCCGGTGCCGATCTGACGAGCCTGTTCACGATCAACCTCGGGAATTGGCAGGGTGCACAGCCCGAGCCGGGCAACATCGCGGTGAAGGTCAATTCCACCGCCACTGGACTTGACCTCGTCATCGTGCCCGAGCCGGGTGCGATCGCCCTCGCCGGCATCGGCATCGCCGCCGCGGCCTACGCCCTCCGCCGCCGCGTGAAAAAGGGGACGCAGCTCATTTCGCTCTAGGCGAAATGAGCTGCGTCCCCTTTTTCACCCCGAGCGTCATCCCCTCGCTGCCGCGAGGGGCTTGCGGGGGCAAAGGGCCCCGGTGGAAGTCGGGGGCGGCTCGCGCTACTGCTCGAGCAACCCCAGCAGGTTTTCCCGCGTGATCAGGGTCGCATCCTGGGGCCGCTCGAGGAATGGCCCGACATCTTCGAGCAGGGCCTTCATGTCCATCACGAGCAAGCGGCTCCTCACCTCCTCCATCCATCGTCGGGCATCGACGCGATCGGCTCCCTGCGTTTGATCCAGGGCATTCTGCAGAAGCGCCAGGTTCGGCGCCACGGCAGGCCGCTGCGAGAGATACCAGATCAGGTCGTACCAGTCGCGGCCTTTGGCATAACGCCGCGTCAATAAGGCATGTAGTTTTCCGGCCATCAGCGACGGCTGATCGTGGTATTGGAGAAGGAACGAAAGGTGGCGGGTCACGATGCGGCGCTCGCAGCGGCCGCCGCCGGGAGGGCGGGTATCCACCTTCACCTTGATCGCGAGGTTCTCGTCCGCCATCGGAGAGAGGCCGGCATCATGCAGGAGGCCGCGCAGGCGGACCCACCCGGTGTGGACGGTTTTGCGGTCGTTCCACGTGACGTCGGGCGTGAAACCAGCGAGCGCGAGATCCCGCTTCACCTTGGCCATCCAGGCCTGCCCCGCATACTCATCCGGCGACACGAGCGAAAAATCAAGGTCTTCGGAAAACCGGGGCAGGCCGTGCAGAAACCGGGCGAGAAAAGGGGACGCAGCTCTTTTCGCCCTAGGCGAAAAGAGCTGCGTCCCCTTTTTCTCCCATCCTGCTTTCGCAGGATGCGGTTTGTTCAGGGCCGGGCGTACCATGGAGGGTCACCACATGAAGCTGCTCCGCCCCCTCGCCCTGCTCGTCTTCCTGCTGCCCGCGGCCGACGCGCTCGCGGCACCGCCCGCGGCCGTCCTCCGCGCGGCGATCCAGCCGCCGGCCGGGCAGCTCACCACAGAGGAGGTGCGGCAGCCGAAGGTCGTCGCCATCCACTGCCTGGCCACGATCCTCCATGAGCGGCTCATGCCGCAAGCGGGCGTCGCGCTCGTCGATCCGCAGCGGTTCGCCGCGATCCGCGACGAACTGACGACCTCCGCCCTCGTGAAGCCCGGCCGCCTCACGCTCGCGGCCTTCTCGGCCCGACTGCCGGTCGATCTCCTCGTGCAGATGGAGCCGGCGGATGACGGCATCGCCATCGAGGCCGCGGCCACGGGCGACGCCGCCCCCGAAAGGATCGTGGTGCCGTATGCGAATACCCGCGACTTCAAGAAGCTGCTGGCGGCGACGGCGCCGATCGTGGCCCGCCGGCTCGGCCTCGGGCCCGATGAGGCGGCGCGGCTCGCCTGGCTCGACACCTTCGCCGAAAGCAAGGTGACGGGCGAAGCGATCGTGGCCGCGCTCCTCTCGCGGAGCATGCGGGTCGAATGGGGCGATGCGGGGCTCGCCAAGATCGACGCCCTCGCCCCCCACCTCGACGCGGCCAGAACAAGCCCGACCGTCGCGCGGGCGCTCCTCGAAGCGGGGCTCGACCTGGGCCGAGGAAATCAGAAGCAGTCGGTCGATCCGGCCGTGCGGCGGCTCAAGCTCGTCGTGCCCTTCGCGATCGGCACTGCCGCCGAGCCGGCCGCGATCGCCTTCCTGCGGGCCACGAAATACGACCGCGGGGGCTACGAAAAAGACCTCGTGGCGCTGCTCGGCGCATTCAAGAAAGCCAACGAAGATTCGCTCGATGACGCGATCGAAGAGGCCCTCGAGGAAGGGCCCGATGCCGGCGAGCCGGGGCTGATCCGCGATACGAGCATGGCCGCGGGGGCCGTCGATGGCAGCAGCGTGGTGCGGCAGTGCGGCGGCCTGCGTGCGCTCGCTGCCATTCAATCAAAGCAGGCGCCTGCGCTCCTGGCCATCGCGGCCAAGGCGACCGATCCCCGGCTGCGACGGGCGGCCGCCGAAGGTTTCGGGGAATTTCCGGCACCCGAGGGGGATGCGGCGCTCGCCGCGCTCGCCGCCGACAAGGATGCCGCGGTGGCCGTGGCCGCGATGAACGCGCTTGCCGCCCGCGGCCGTCCGCCGCAAGGGCTGCTCGAGCGGGTGCGCAAGTACCTGCGCGACAATCCCGACGACCGTGCGGCGATCGAACTGCTCTGCCGACAAGGCACCGCCGACGACCTGCCGGCGATCCACGCGGCCCTGCGCTCGGCCGACCCGCAGCTGCGGATCGCAGGCTGGCGGGGGCTAGCGCGGCTCGACGCAATCAAGGATGGCGGCGCCGCGTGGCTTGCCGATCCCGACCGCCTCGTCGCGGCCGCGGCGCTCGAGGCGCTGCGAGACATCGACGAGAAACTGCTCGCCGCGCTTGCCAACGATGCCGACTGGACGCTCGCCGAGGCGGCCCGGCTCCGGTTGGGCCCGCTCCTGCCTGCGGATCCGCGGCAGCGACGGCAGCGGCAGCTCGCCTTTGAGCATCCGTATGTGCGCGGCCGGATCGTCGCGGCGCTCGCCGCCGAGCGGTCGGCCGACGCGATCGCCGACCTCGCCACGGCCTGCGGCAATGCCGACCACATCGTGCGGGCCGACGCGATCGCGGCGCTTGCCCGCGTCGCACCCGCGCAGGCGCGGGAGCATCTCGCCGCCGCCCTCGCCGACCCCTATCGCATCGTGCGGCTCCATGCCGCCGCTGCGGCCGCTGACAGCGCCGAGTCTGCCGATGCTGCCATGCTCGAGAAGGCCCTGCGTGACGAGACCGACGAGGCCACGCGGCTCCACCTCGCCACCGCCCTCGCGCGGGCGACCGGCAAACCGGCGCCAACGCCGCCGGCCGCCGCCCACGTGCTCGGCCGCGACCGCAACGAGGTTTTTCTGTGTGGCCACGGGCCCGGTGCGGCGAGTTCGCCCTTCCGCGGCTATTACGACCTCGCGGTGGCGGACGACGACGCGATCCGCAAGGCCCACGCGGCCGGCAAGGTGGTTTTGGCTCGCGTGAGAACCGCATCCAATCCGGTGCAGGTCGCGCTCTCCCGCGCGTGGCGCGACGGGTATTGGCTGCCCTTCGACGCGGAACTGCTCCCCGCGCTCGACTTCGTGGATGGCGTCGTGATCGGCGAGGAGACGATGTATTTCTCGCCCTTTCAGGCGTGGGAAGACGGCTGGCGGCTCTTCTGCCTGGAGGCGGGGATCGACCCGGCGAAGGTCGCCGGCAATCGCGACAACCTCACCGAGCGGCAGCGGGAGGCCTGGTGGAGCTGGGAGCAGCGGGTGGCGATCGAGGGCTTCAACCGGATCCACGACTTCGTAAAGCTCCGCTACGGCCAACTGCGGCCGGGCTTCCAGACGGCGACGTTCATGCCCGACCAAAACGGTCCCTGCCTCTACGACCGCGACTGGAAGTTCGACATCGCCGCGGCCTATTACTACGACGCCGACAACCGCGAGCGGTATGCCCGGATCCGCCGGCTGAAGACGGTCTGGCCCGACCGTCCGGCCCTCTGGCTCAGCTACGGCATCGTGAACGCCGAGTCGACGAGCGGCGGCGTGAAGCACGACTACCGGCTGCCGATGCGGCCGCAGCATGCGATCTTGAGCCGGGCCTACGCCGATTCGGTCGCCGCGTGGCTGGCCGGCGGACACACCGGCTTCTACCAGATCATGCTCTTCATGGATCCCACCATGAAGCCCGGCCCGATGGCCGCGGGAACCTGGATCACGATCGAGGATCTCTTCAACGGCAGCAAGTCGCTCGACAAGGGGCTCGACACGGTGTTTCGGGGACTCGCCGAGACATATCGCCTGCGGTCGTCCGCCGCGGGCGCCAAGCCGAAGCTCGATCTGGATGATGAGGCCGATCTCGACGGATTTTCACTCGAGGAGAAGCCGGCCGAGGATGCTGCGACCGTGCGCGTGAAAGCGGAACGGGACTCGCTGCGGCGGTCGCTTGTGCTCGAACGGAGGCTCATCGACGACGTGGCCCGGCTGCTTTCGGGGATGCCGTTTCCCCAGAATGAAAAACCGGCCCTGCTCGTGGGCGATATCGCCGCGACGCGGGGCGTCTTCCGGCTGCCCGCCGAGTTTGACGCGCTCGACAGCATCGAGAAGCTGGCCGCGCAGCCGCTCGACGGCTACCGCTTCATCGCCGTGGCGGCGAGCGACAAGTCAGCCTACCGCGATGCCGCGATCGACGCGGTCGTGCAATGGCTTTCGACGCAGCCCGGCGTGCTCTGCGTGCAGGGCTGGCTCTCGACGGCAGACGCGATGCCGCTGGCGATGCCGGAGGCGATCGACGCGACCTTCAAGAGCCGCTGGCCCTGGCAGGACGACATCACGCGGTCGGCCGACGGGAAGATCGCGGTCGCCACGAGCCCCCGGGCGAGGGTCATTGCCGGCACGGCCGAGAGCCCCGAGGCTGTCGTTTGGCGGGGCGACGGAATGCGCGGCGCGGTGGTCTTCCAGTTCGACGGCAAGGACGTTGGCGGCAAGACGACCGCGGCCATCGGCAAGGAACTCGCTCGGCTGGCCACGGCGGAAAAACCCGCCGATCGGATCGGCCTGGCGTTTACGGAGCCGGCCGGGCTTGTGATGGGCAAGGCGGCGGGCCTCACCGCCTTTGCGGCGGGTAGGCACGTGGCGGGTGAGCGAAACGTGCGGGGCATGGACCTGCTCACGGGCCGCATCGATCCTGCGCTTGGTGCCGCGCGGGCCGCGGCGATCGTGGGCGAATCGTACCGGGGCGAATTCGTGGCGGCCGAGGCGGGTGTGTGCGTGCTTGGCGAAGCGCCACTCGAAGCGGTCGAGAACATCGAAGGCGGGCTCATGCTCAAGTGCAGCGGGCTCGTGCGGGCGGTCGCCCCCGGCGGCGTCAAAGTCGAGTGGACGGGCTCCGCGCCGCCGGAGGTATCCACGGCGGATGGCGATGAATCCAAGTTCCTCGCGTGGCTTTTGGAAAGCACCGCCCCCGGCGTCGCGACGTTGCCGCAGAAAGACGGCCCGCCCGTCACGTTCATCCGCACCCCCGCCGCGATCAAGCTCCGCCCGCGCTAGAAAAGGGGACGCAGCTCTTTTCGCCTGGGGCGCTGAAAAGGGGACGCAGCTCTTTTCGCCCTAGGCGAAAAGAGCTGCGTCCCCTTTTCAGCGGGCGGTCAGGATCGCGGGTGTGCGGACGCCGGGCTTGATCTCGCCCGACGGAATGACCGTGCGTCCCCGCCAGACGACTGTCGGCGTCGTCACGGGCGTGGCGGTCGCAAGGCCGTCGACGGTCGCGGGGATCTCGCCCGCAGTAAGCCATGCGTCGGCGGCGGTGTCGTAGATATGGCTGCGACGCGGAAAGCCCGGATGCCTGCCGGCCAGTTCCATCCGCCGCTCGAAAAACTCGCCATCGTCCCCCGGCAAAAACAGGAGCTGCTTGCCGCCGACCGGGATCGCGGGCCCCGCCGCGGCGATGAGCGGCACGGGCGCCGGCGCGAGGACGGTCCAGGATTCCGTCGCGGGATCGAACCGATAGGCATCCCGGAGAAACCGGCGTGTTTCCTTCGGGGCCTCGTCTGCGGCGGTCTCGGCCACGATGAGCTCGGCGCCGCTCACGAGATAGATGCGGCCATCGACCGCACCGATCACCGGGAGGATCCGCGGCGGCCCGGGCCACGCCGGATGCTCCCGCCAGCCTGCGGCAGCGTTCGCAAGATCGATCGACCAGAAGGTCGCCAGCGCCGTCGTTGCATCGGGCGTTTCCTGGCCCCCTGCGATGAAGAGCCGGCTGCTGATGACGATGCCCGCCGCGTTGGCAACGGGCTTCGGCAGCGGAGGCAACGCGTCGCGCTCGACCACGAGCCGCTGCGCGGCCGCATCCCAGCTGAGCGCCATCGTCGAGGCGACGTGCTTTCGGGCATCGCCGCCGCCGACGCACCACACCCGACCCGCAAACGACGCCGAGACGCCGTAGCCGAGCGGCTCGGGCAGCGGCGTGGCCGATTGCCATTGGCCATCCGGGTCGGCGAGCACCCACGCGGTGTCGTGCCAGGCCTTCGTGCCTCCCTCCCACGGCGCTCGATCGGGAAAATTCGCGCCCCCCGCGACGACGAGCCGGCCGTCGCTCTCGCCTCCGCAGACGCCCGCAAACCCGCCTGCGACACCGAGCGGATCGGGCAGATCGGCAAGCCGCGCCCAGATCAGCCGCGCGGCATCGCGAGGCGGCGGTTCAGCCGCCTGCCGGGGTCCGCAGCCGAAGAGACAAGAGAGCATCGATAGCAGCACGAGCGCAGGCTTCCTCGCGGGTTCGCCACGCGCGGAGTCAGACGGCGGCGGGGGATGCATGCGGGCGGGCCCAGGTGAAGAAGCCGATCGACTCGAGCGATTCGCGGAGCCGCTGCTCGTCGGCCCGGGAGAGCTGCGGGAGCGGAGGCCGGCAGTGGCCGCAGGGCGTGCCGATCATCGCCAGCACCGCCTTCATGGCCGGATGAAACGGATACCGCATCAGCGCGCGGATCATCGCCACCGCGCGAAGCTGCTCCTGGCGGGCGCGGTCGAGGTCGCCCGCATCGAAGGCGGCGATCAGCCGCCGGTAGAGTGGCGCCGCGACGTTGAACGTGGAGCCCACCGCCGCGCGGGCCCCGACGGCGAGGCCGGGCAGGAGCAGTTCGTCGTAGCCCGAGAGCATCTCGAACCGGCCGCCGTCGAGGGCCACGCATTCGAGAAACTCGTGCAGCGTGTTGGCGGTGTATTTCACGCCGGCGAGATTCGGGATTCGGTCGCCGGCCTGCTTCAGAAAATCGACCACGTCGATCGCGACGCCGGTCATCGCCGGGATGTGATAGTAGTAGAAGGGCAGCTTCGGCGCGGCGGCCGCGACCGCGGCGGCGCACTCGACGGCCATCGCCGCGTCGCGGATCGCAAAGTAGCAGGGCGGCATCGCGGAGGTGGCGTCGGCGCCGATCTCGGCGGCGTGGGCTGCGAGTGCGGCCGCCTCGGCGAGCGAATCGTGGCCCACATGCACGATCACGGGCACCCTGCCCCGCGTGGCGGCCGTAAACGCCTCCGCCACCTGCCTCCGCTCCGCGGTCGAGAGCGACACGCCCTCCCCGGTGCTGCCGCAGACATAGAGCCCGCACACGCCGTCGGCGAGCAGCCGCTCCACGAGCGGCGGAATCGCGGCCAGATCGACGGCGAGATCGGGAGTGAGCGGCGTGTAGGTGGCGGGGATCAATCCGGCGAAGCGGTGCGGCATGATGTGGCGGCGCGAGTGGGGATGGGATGATGCGGGGCGTAGTATATCACCGACGGTAAAAAGGGGACGCAGCTCTTTTCGTCCCAGACGAAAAGAGCTGCGTCCCCTTTTTACCCGAGCGATTCTTCGGCGGCTTTGATCGTGCGGTCGATGTCGGCGTCGGTGTGGGCGCTCGAGAAGAAGAGCGCCTCGTATTGGCTGCAGGGCAGATAGATGCCGCGGTCGATCATCTTCCAGAAGAAGTCGGCGTAACGGGCGGTGTCGGAGAGGCTCGCCGTCTTCCAGCCGGTGACCGGCACGACTGCCGTCCCCTTCTGAAAAAACATCGTCATCATGCTCCCCACCCGCGCGACCCACGCCGTCACGCCCGCCTTTTCGGCCGCCGCGCGGAAGCCGGCCTCGAGCCGGGCGCCATGCCGGTCGAGCGCGGCATACGGCGGATGGTCGCGGAGCTCCTCGAGCGTCGCTGTTCCCGCCGCCACGGCGAGCGGGTTGCCCGAGAGCGTGCCCGCTTGAAACACCTTGCCCGCCGGCAGCACGTGATCCATGACATCCGCGCGGCCGCCATAGGCGCCCAGCGGCAGACCGCCGCCGACGATCTTGCCGAGCGTCGTGAGGTCGGGCGTGATGCCGAGAAGCTCCTGCGCCCCGCCGTAGGCCAGCCGGAAGCCGGTCATCACCTCGTCGAAGACGAGGAGCGCGCCGTGCTTCGCCGTGAGCCGACGGGCCGTCTCGAGAAACTGGCGAGTGGGCACGACGAGGCCCATGTTGCCCACCACCGGCTCGAGCAACACCGCCGCGATCGAGTCGCCCTGCGCTGCGAATGCCCGCTCGAGGGCATCGGGCTCGTTGTATTCGAGCACGATCGTGTCTTGCGCGGTGCCGGGGGTGATACCGGGAGAGTTTGGCACGCCGAGCGTCGCGGCCGACGAGCCGGCGGCCACGAGCAGGCTGTCGACGTGGCCGTGGTAATTGCCCGCGAACTTGATCAGCTTGTCGCGGCCCGTGAACCCGCGGGCCAGACGCACGGCGCTCATCGCCGCCTCGGTGCCGCTGCTCACCATCCGCACCTTCTCGATGCTCGGCACGGCCGCGATGACAAGCTCGGCGAGTCGGCTCTCGGCCTCGGTGGGCGCGCCGTAGCTCGTGCCCGTGGCGAGCGCCCGTTCGACTGCGGCGATCACCCGCGGGTGGCGGTGGCCGAGGATCATCGGGCCCCAGGAGCCGATGTAGTCGAGATACGTGTTGCCGTCGATGTCGGTGAGGTGCTGCCCCGTGGCGCTCTGGAAGAAGATCGGCTCGCCGCCGACGCCGCCAAACGCGCGGGCCGGTGAGTTCACGCCACCGGGAATGAGCGACTTGGCGCGGGCGAAGGCGACGTGGCTCTTGGCGAGCGCGGTGTGGGCGAGCGCGGTGCGGGCGGGGGTGCTGGGCATGACGAGGTATCTAAAGGGTTTCTAATTGGCAAGTTTTTCTACTTGGCGAGTTTTTCTTGGGCGGCTGCGACGGCCTTCGCGGCGTGGGGGCGCTTGGCGTAGAGCTCGATCAGTCCTTCGAGCAGCGTGCGTCGGTCGGCCAGGGCTTTCTCGCGCTGCGCGGGATCGGGGAGCGCCGCGGCCCGGGTGGCCAGTGCATCGGCCTGCTCGAGAATGGCCGCCGTCCGCGCGGCGTCTTCCGCCTGCTCGCGGGCGGATAGCGGTTCGAGCCGGTCGATCTGCCGTCGGACGAGGGCAAACCAGAGTTCGGCGTCCTCCGTCTTGGCCGCGGATGCATCCGCCGGCTTCGTGGCCGGCGAGCCATGCAGCGCGAGGAGCGCCTCGAGCGCCTCGCGGCAGGCCGACGGGCTCTCCGCCTCGCGATCCATCGCGGCCCGGTAATCCCGCTCGATCGGCGAGAGCACCCGGTTGCCGAGCACGCGGCGGCGCGCCCGCTTCTCGAGCGCGTCGAGATCGAGCGATTGTTCGAGCGCCTTCACCTCGGCGGCCCGGGGATCGGCGCCGTGCCGCGCGAGGAAGAGCTCGATCGACGGGCGGGCGTCGCGGAGGTCGATCTCGCTTCCCGCGGTGTCGGCCTGGGCCTGGATCTGCTTGATGCGCTTGTAGATCTCGTCGGCCGAGAGTGGCTTGAAGAGCAGGTAGCCGCCGGCGCCGATCGCGGCGACGGTCGCGACAGCAGTGAGGGCCTGCCAGAATCGCTGCCGGTTGCGGTCGCGGGCGGCCCGTTCGCGGGCCTGCTTGTCGAGCTCCTCGACGGTCGTGAAGCGATTGCGAGCCGGCCGATCGACCACGGTGCTCGAACTGGGCGAGACACTCTGTGCTGCGCTCTGGGCGCTCGGGCCGGGGACGGAAGCCTGCGTCGTGTGGTGGGGGCGATTGCCGGTGAAGGCCTGCGTCGCGGCGATGCCACCATCCACGCCGGTCGCCGGCTTCTGCGCCCAGATGATGCCGTCGTCGCGCATCGTGTCGGGGAAAGGCTCCACCGCGTCGGCGGGAGCGGGCGTATGAGCCTGCGTGGCGGCAAACAGGTCGACCGACGCGGCAGGTGGTCGTGCGTCCGCACGAGTTGCGGGCTTCGGCTGCGCGGGATGCGCCGCGTCGATCGCCGAGAGCAGCCTGCCGAGGGCCAGCGCGTTGGCGGGCCGCGCGGCGGGATCCTTCGAAAGCAGCTTGTCAATGAGCTGGTCGAGCGCCGGCGGCACGTCGGCCACGAGCGCGGCGATCCGCGGCGGCGGCTCGCGCCGCTGGCTCTCGATGACGTCGGTCACCTGCTTGCCCTGGAAGGGCGGCCGGCCCGCGAGCATCGCAAACATCACGAGCCCGAGGGCATAGAGATCAGCCCGATGGTCGAGCGGCTTGCCGGAGGCCTGCTCTGGCGCCATGTATTCGGCCGTGCCCACGATGTGGCCGTGGGCCGTGTGGCCGGTCGCGCCAAACAGCCGCGCGATGCCGAAGTCGGCGAGCTTCACGTCGGTGAGCCGGAAGTCCCCCTCGGCGATCGAGCCGTCGGCGGCCGGCGTGCCGGGCACCAGCAGGTTGGCGGGCTTGAGGTCGCGATGGATCACGCCGTGGTCGTGGGCCACCTTGAGCGCCCGCGTGACCGCCAACGCCACCGCGATCGCCTCCTGCCAGGTGAACCGTCGGCCCGACCGCAGCAGTTGCTCGAGGCTCTTGCCGCGGACGAGCTCCATCGCGAAATACGGCTGCTCGTCCTCCTCGCCAAACGCGAGCAGCTGCACGATGCCGGGGTGCCGCAGGCCCTTGAGCGTGTCGATCTCGGAGTTGAACCGCTTGCGGAGGCCGCTGTCGTCGGCGAGGTGGGCGGCGAGCAGTTTGACCGCGACAGTCGCGCCGGTGCTCGTGTCGGTGGCCTCGTAGACGGCTCCCATGCCGCCTCGACCGAGGCGGCTGCCGAGTTTGTAGGGGCCCATCTGCTCGCGTTGCATCGCGTCAGTGTATCCTGCCGCCATGACTGCAAACCATTCCACCGTGCTTCTCCCGCGAACCACCAATCAGGCCCGCGGCCTGGCCCGCTATTGCATCGATTTTCTGACCAACCCGGGGCCGATCGGCCGGGCCACGCTCGACAGGCTCGGGCAGTTTCACCTCGACAGCGTCGGCTGCGGCGTCTCGGCGATCGCGCTTGCGGCCAATGCCCCGACGGTGCTCCGCCGCGAGGCGCTCGGCACCGCGCCGGCCGCGGGCACGCGCGGCGGCATCTGCTTCGGCTCCGCGCAGCCCTGCGCGATCGAGAAGGCCGTGGCGGCGAATGCGTCGGCCGTGCGCGAATGGGATTCCAACGGCACGAACTTCGGCTACGACAAGGCGAAGGGACGGACCGCCGGTGAATTCGGCCACAACGACTACTACCCCGTGGCCGTCGCCGCGGCCCGCGAGGCCGGCCTCGACGGCGATGCCACGCTCCGCGTGATGCTCGTCATCGACGAGATCCGCGGCCGGCTCGCCGAGGTCTTCGCGCTGCGGAAGTATTCGATCGACCACGTGCACCACGGCACCGTCGCCTGCGCGGCGGCCTACGCGGCGGCGCTCGGCGGCACGGAAGACCAGATCGAATCGGCGATCGGGATGGCGGTGGCGCACTATGTGCCCTTCCGCGCGATCCGCGCCGGCCACCAGCTCTCCGATTCGAAGGGGGCGTCGGCGGCGCTGGCGGCGGAGGTGGCCGTGATGAGCGCACGGCGAGCGCTCACGGGCTTCGTGGGGCCGCAGGACGTCTTTCGCAATCCGCTTGCGATCTACCGACTCAATCAGCCCTGCCCCGACGGCGAGAGCCCGTTCGATCTCGAGCTCGGCGTGGCGGGCGACGCGTTTGCGATCAATGCAATGCACTTCAAGCTCGGGCTCTACGAACACCAGTCGGCCGGGGCGCTCCAGTCGCTCGTGGACCTCTTCGGCGCCAGGCCCGCCCTCGCCGCCGACCTCGGTGCGATCCGCCGCATCCGCGTGAGGATCTACGAGCCCGCCTATTCGATCATCGCTGACCCAGCGAAGCGTTTGCCGACCACCCGGCAATCGGCCGACCACTCACTTCCCTTCATCCTCGCGAAGACGCTCTTGAAGGCCCGGGCGGCCGCGAGCCGCGGCGATTCGATCGGCTGGGAGTCGCTGATGCTCCTGCCCGACGATTATTCCGACGCGGCGATCGCCGACCCCGAGGTGAAGCGGCTCATCGAGCGGATCGTGATCGAGCACGGTGGCCGCGAATATGACGACCGCTATCCCGAGGGCATCCCCACAAGCGTGGCGATCGAGCACGAGTCGCTCGGCACGCTCGGCGGCGAGATGGTGCATTTTCCGCTGGGCCACGCCCGGTCCGACGCGGCCCGCACCGCAGCGGTGGTGAACCTCAAGTTCGACCGGCTCGTGGCCGGGGCTGTGGATGATCCGGCGCGGCTCCGCGAACGCATGGACCTCGCCGGCAAGTCGGCCGCGGACGTCGCCGAGCTTTACGCTTTTGCGATTAAGGAGTAGACCGCTTGATCCTCAAGCGGTTCTGGGATCCGCTTCCGGAGGAAGCGGTCTACTTTCTACGTCACCGCCGCACGTCGATCACGCCGACGGCGAGGCGGCCGTCGGTGAAATACGGATCGCCGCCGCCATTGCGGCCCTCGCGGTGGTGGTGAAACCGATCCACCCAGTAGTAGCCGTCAAGCGCGCCCGCAGCACGGGTGTCGATGAGCAGCTTGTTGCGCTCGCGGTCGATGTCGGCGGCGATGCGATGGGTGATGCCGCCGGTCGTGCGGCTGATCTCCACCCGCTCGTCGTAGGTCGCGGCGCCGAGCCAGAGCGGCTCGCGATTGGTGTCGAGTTCGGCCGATCGCCAGAACCGCACGTGGTGCCGCTGCTTCGGGCTGTCGCCCACCGGCTGCTCGAACGCGTAGTCCTGCCTGCGGCCCCAGAGGTAGAGATCGCTGACGGGCGCATGGTCGTAGGGCTTTCGCAGCACGACGTCGGCGGCGATGCGAATCGACGTGCGGAGCGTGATCGGGTCGGCCGCGTACCAGCCGGCGGTGGCGAGCACGCGATGCAGCTCCTCGTCGGTGCCGATGAACGCCACGTTCACGGCGTCGCCGGGGCGGCCGTCCTTCGTGGCCGTGGTCCGGGGCGCGCGGGCGAGCGCAGGGTGGCCATCGATTTGGCCGTCGGGCTCGTCGCCACGGACGGCCGACCAGCCGAGGGCGAATGCGAGGACGCAGGCGGCTATCGTGGTGGCTCGTGGCATGGCGGTGCTCCGGCGCGGGAGGGTAGAAAACCCGCCGTAGCCCCTCAAGATCAGCTGGGGCCGGGCTCATGCAGCCTGTTGCTCGGCGGCTTTTGCTGCGGTTCTAGTTGTTGTTTCCTTCAGGAGAAGCGGTTTATGGACAGCCAGCACGAGCAGTCGTCGCCCCGGTGGATGTCGCGCTGGCTCGTTGCCGCCGGCATCTACAACCTCGCCTGGGGCGGTCTCACGGTGCTCTTTCCACGGTGGCTCTTCGACCTCACCGGCATGGAGCAGCCGAATTATCCGTTCATCTGGCAGTGCGTCGGCATGATCGTGGGCGTCTATGGGATCGGGTATCTGGCGGCATCGTTGGATCCGATCCGGCATTGGCCCATCGTGCTCGTGGGGTTTCTCGGCAAGATCTTCGGGCCGCTGGGATATGCGATGGGCGTGCTGCAGGGGGATGTTCCGCCGGCCTTCGGCGTGACGCTGCCCACCAACGATCTCATCTGGTGGGTGCCGTTCGGGTTGATCCTCTACCGTGCCGCGAGGGACCACACTGCGAGGGGCCACGCTGCGAGGGGCGAGGCGCCGTGACGATTTCCGACCTTCTTCTCATGGCGCAGGCGATCGCCTCGGGGGCGATGTGCGGCGTGATCTGGTTCGTGCAGGTCGTCCACTATCCGCTCTTCGCGCGGGCCGACGGCCCGGCATCGGCCGACTACGCCCACGAGAATCAGCACCGCACGGGGAGCGTCGTGATTCCCTTCATGCTCGTCGAGGGGCTCGCGGCCGCATTGATCGCCTGGCGGCCGCCTACGGGCGTGCCTCGTAGCCTCGCGATCGTCGGCGTGGCGCTGATCGCGGTGCTCTGGCTCTCGACGGCGCTCGTGCAGATGCCGCTGCATGCCCGGCTCGCAGGCGAAGGCCATTCGCCGGCGGTGGTCGCCAGGCTCGTGCGGTCGAACTGGCTGCGGACGGCCCTCTGGTCAACGCGGGCCGCACTTTCAGTCTGGATGCTCCGGGCGGCGGTGTAGCACAATCGAGCTATGCCTACGCCCATTCCCGCCCCCGCCATGCGCCATGCCGTGAACGGCCTGATTCCCGTCGACAAGCCGACGGGGGTGACGTCGCGCGGCGTCGTCGATGCGGTGGCCAGGGCGCTGCGCATGAAGGCGGTCGGGCATGCGGGCACGCTCGATCCGCTCGCCAGCGGCATGATGGTCGTCTGTGTCGGGCATGCGACGAAGCTCGTCGATTATTTGCACGAGCTGCCGAAGCATTATTCGTCGGCGTTTCTGCTCGGCCGGTCGAGCCCGTCGGACGATTTCGAGACGCCGATCGAGGTCGAGGAGAGCCCGGTCGTGTCCACGCTTGGCGAGGTCGAGCGGGCGCTCGTGGGTTTTCGCGGCGAGATCCTCCAGCGGCCGTGCGACTATTCCGCCGTGCACGTCGACGGCAAGCGGGCCTATCGGCTGGCGCGAAAGGGCCGCGAGATCGTCCTCGAGCCGAAGCGGGTGCGGATCGACCGCCTCGAGATCACGGCCTATGAGTGGCCGAGGCTGGCGCTCGACGTGGTCTGCTCGTCGGGCACGTTCATTCGCGCGATCGGCCGCGACCTGGCGGAGGCCCTCGGCACGAAGGCCGTGATGGAGTCGCTCGTGCGCACGGCGGTCGGGCCGTTCACGCTTACCCGCGCGGTTCCGCTCGCTGCGATTACGCCCGAAACGGTCCGTGCCGCCCTCTTGCCGTGCGCCGCGGCGGTCGCGCACCTCGGAAGCGTGACACTCGCAGAGGATCAGCTCGCCCTCGCCATCCGCGGCGGCCTGATCGACTTGGGCTCCCCTGCCCCGGCGCTTGCCGCGATCGACGAGGCGGGTGAGCTCGTCGGCATCCTCAAGCGGCATGAGTCGGGCAGCCACCGGTTGCGGCCAAACTTCCACGGGCTGGGGTGATGGATCGCGTCATCCCGCTCGCTCCCGCGAGGGGCTTTCGGGGGGATCCGCTTGCGGAGCAAGCGGTCTACTTGGAGCCGGTGGGGTGACGCGTGGCGTCAGGCGAGGATTTCCTTGACCACCCGCTGCGGCTCGACGCCCGTGAGCTTCTGGTCGAGGCCCTGAAACTTGAACGTGAACCGCTCGTGGTCGATCCCCATCAGGTGCAGGATCGTGGCGTTGAAGTCGTTCACGTGGACGGGATTCTCGACGACGTTGTAGCTGAAATCGTCGGTCTCGCCGAAGGACGTGCCCCGCTTCACGCCGCCGCCGGCCATCCACATGCAGAAGTTTCGCGGATGGTGGTCGCGGCCGTAGTTGTCTTTCGTGAGCGTGCCCTGCGAATAGACCGTGCGGCCAAACTCGCCCCCCCACACGACGAGCGTCTCGTCGAGGAGGCCGCGGGCGCGGAGATCCTGCACGAGCGCGGCGGTGGCTTGGTCGGTGTCGAGGCACTGGGCGCGGAGGTCGTTCGGCAGGTTGCCATGCTGATCCCACCCGCGGTGGAGGATCTGCACCGTCCGCACGCCCCGCTCCACGAGCCGGCGGGCGAGCAGGAGGCTGTGCGTGAACGAGCCCGTCTTCTTCACGTCGTCGCCATACATCTGGAGCGTGGCCTCGCTCTCGTCGGAGATGTCGACAAGATTCGGCACGCTCGCCTGCATCCGGAACGCCATCTCGTATTGCGAGATCCGCGTCTGGATCTCCGGGTCGGCATACCGCTCGAACCCGCGGGCGTTGAGCGCGGCGAGCGTGTCGAGCGTGCGGCGGCGGTCGGCCCGCGCTACGCCCTCCGGATTCTGAATGTAGAGCACGGGATCACCAGAGCCGCGCAGGGCCACGCCCGTGAACCGCGTCGGCAAAAACCCGCTCGACCACATCCGCGTGAAGATCGCCTGGCTGGGGTTGATGTCGGGGAGCGGCGTGAAGACGACGAACGCGGGCAGATCGTCGCTCTCGCTGCCGAGGCCGTAGGAGAGCCAGCTGCCGAGGCTCGCCTTGCCGGGCACCTCGCTGCCGGTCATCACGAACGTGCAGGCCGGGTCGTGGTTGATCGCATTCGTATGCACCGTCTTCACGAGCGCGATCTCGTCGACGATCTTTGCCGTGTGGGGCAAAAGTTCGGTGCAGATCC